>JBDKJU010000262.1:0-14870 GCA_039796435.1 Pseudomonadota bacterium
CAGAATTATCCGCAACGCCAACGGTGCCGAGGTGTGTTACCGCTTGGGCGCAGTGGCCTTGAACAATATTGTGGACAAAAGAAATTACCCACAAAATTGGCGCGTCAGCTTCCCCTCGACGTATTGCGGTAGATCTTATGTGGCCTTTGTCACCACCGCCTATTACCCCTACACCTTTGTGGGAGCTGCGGCATCACAAACCGCCTACTACCCTCAAATCTTGAGCCGCCACCTAGACACCGCCACGGCAAGCTGCACCACCAGCAACACCGCCAAAGGCAGCAACCCAGCAGGCAACAGCACACTGTCGTATACGTTTTACAACGCCAGCATCAATGGGGGACATTACTTCATCACCTCCAATCAAGCAGAAGCCAATGCCCTGATTGCAGGCGCAGACGGCGGCAGGTGGCAAGTCACACGCCGAGGCTTTCGCTCTTGGCCCACCCCTTACGGCAGCGCCAGCCAAGATGCCTTGAGCAAGGCTGCTGGTGAGACCAGTAAAGCGGCACCAGCAGGCACTGTCGCTCTGCATCGGTTTTATATCCGCTCCTTTGGTGGCAGCAACATCAATAGTCATTTCTACACCGTCGACAACGGTGAAGCCAATGCGCTTAAGGCACAAAACCCAAGCAACTCCCCGGACCTGGGCTGGAAATATGAGGGCATAGACTCCTATGTCATGCCCAAAAACGCAGCCGGCAATTGTCCGGCCGAATATCAAAAAGTCTACCGCGCTTACAACCAACGTAATTTTGTCGATCCCAATCATCGTTTTTCCACCAGCTTTGCCGAGCAATACCGTTTGATCAAATTGCTGGGGTACAAAGATGAAGGCGTGGCCTTCTGCTCCCCTTACTCAACCGATGCCTTGACCGATGTGGAGGCCTATCACACGGTCACCAATCAAAGTCTTAAAGCCGGTGACAGCATCTCTGCCACCTTTCTGTTCAGCAATGCAGGCCCAGGGTCGGCGCATGGCTCCATTGGCAAAATCAATCTGCCCAGCAATGTCAGCTGGACCACGACTTGCACCGCCAGCGAAGGCGCTTCCTGTCCCAGCGGAGTCAGCAACGACATGTGGCGTGCCGGGGTAATGTTTTCCTCCCTGCCCCCTGGTGGGGTCGTCAGCATTAACGCCGTGGCCACTGCCCCGGCTGTTGCGGGCAGCACTGCCCTTAACCTAAGCATAAGCAACAGCATCAAGGCTCCTGCCTCGGTTGGCGATCTCACTTTAAGCAACAACAGCACCAGCGTGACCGAGGTCACTGTGCACGCCGCCAGCGGTTGCACCTACGCCCTCACCGTCGATACCATACAAATCGATGCCGCAGGGGGCTCTGCCTTCACCCGCATGAAAGCGCCGGCCAGCTGCGGCTGGACAGCCAGCAGTCCAGCCTCCTGGGTGAGCGCCGTCACGCCTTCAGCCACGGGCAGCGCAGCCATTAACTTCACCGTGGCCCCCAACCCTGCCAGCACCGCACGCACCACCACCATCACGGCCAACGGGCAAACTCTAACCATCAATCAGGCAGGCAACACCGCGCTTGCCAACTGCGTCATTGATGTTGAACCACGCAGCGTGATGCTTGAATACAACGACATGAATGACCTGCACAGCTTTATCAGCACAAGCGGTGCTTGCCCCGTCGTGCCCAAGCCAAATATTCCCTGGATTTCCATAGCCAAAATCGAGGCCGTCACGGGCGGCTTATTGCTCACCTACGGTATTGACCGCAACTTAAGCAATGCCCCCCGCTCTGCCGTGGTCAAAATTGGCTCACAGGAAATGGATGTCGTACAAAAGTCTGCGGCAGATGCAGCCACCACTGGCAATGAAGGCGGCGTCGCCGGCGCGGGCGGCGAAGGCAGCCCTGGCACCGGGGGCGAAAGCTCTGGTGGCACTGGCGAAGGCCCAGGCGGCATCCCCAATAGTGAAGATCCGGAACTCTAACCATGCTCAAGCTCTCCCCTCGTACCAAAAAAATATGCGCCCTGGCGCTACTGATCAGCTACACCACGGCCTGCACCCACACGGTGACTGGCGAAAAAGCCTTCAAAAACTTTGAGGAATGTGTCGGTGGCAACCTCGCCCTCGCCACCGTGGGTGGCGTCGGCGTGGGCATCATCGGTGCCAATCTAGTGAAAAACCTCACTGGCGACCGCCGCCTTGCCAACAAGGTGGGCGTGGCGGCCGGCATTGGCACCACTGTTTTAATCGGGGTCACCGCCTGGCGAAAATGTGCCGCCGCCTACTCCACCTCCGAAGTCGTGGCCGCAGCGCCCAGCGCTGCTGCACCCGTCGCCGTGCAAGCCACTGCTGCAGTGCGTCTGAGTCATTTATCAGTCAATGTCCCGGGCACAGAAAACGACGCCCCAGTCCCTGAGTTTGACTTCCATTACACCCCCAGCGAAGCAGGCAGCAAAGACATCAAGGCCCGTCTACGCCACCAAGTCGAAATTGTGCGCTTTAAGACCGACGACAACGATGCCTTGATACTGGCAGATGAACAGGGCAACACGCTGATGAGTGCCAGCGGTCAGCCCATTCCTTTGGCGGAAGCCATGCGCATGCCGCGTGAAAAACTTGCCTGGATCGCTATCGCTGACGAAGGCAAAAACGATTATGTGGAAGACATCGTGATACAGCCAGGTCAAAGCGCCCGCTTTCGCCACAAGCTCAACATCCCTTCGCGGGCCCAACTGCCCCTCCCATTGCCCGTGCCCATGCGCTACCAGCTCACAGTAGAAGTGGGCAATCAAAACGCCAAGCAGCAAGTAGACTTCGCCCTCTTGCGCAGCAATGAACGCCCCCGTCGTTTCAGCGCCACTGCTCAGACCCGCGCCCTGCCCGCTTCAGCCACGACCAGCGCAAACGTGGTTCAACCTAGTACAAGCAGCATTGCCGGTGCCAGCGCCAGAACTGCCGACGCCCCAGCAAGCCCTAGCCCCACGGCTCAAATGCTTTACAAAACCCGTCGGGCCGTCAGCGTGTTCACTGATACCAGTGCGCAGCGCAAACTTGTGGCCAGGCTCGCTGCCAACACCGTGGTCACGGTAGTGGAGTCCGTCGACGTCAAGGCAGCAGGGCGCAGTGTCTTGTGGGCACGCCTGCGACTGGACAATGGTAAAGAAGCCTGGGTACAGAAATCAGAGCTGGTGGCCACACCATGACCCCTGCCCCCACGCCGATCAAGCCCGTCGCTCTCTGCGCCCGTCTCAACCACCCATGGCTGAGCGTGGGCATGGGCTTGTTTTTGCTGTGTCTTGCTGTGCTGGTCACGTCCACGCACGCCAACGAAGCAGTGAGCCCAGCAGAGCTGCAAGCCGTGCGGCAACATTTTCTGCAGTTGGGCCTGCACAAAGCAAACGTGCTGCTGGGCAATGACGGCCGCCTCATGTTGAGTGGCGAATATCAAGACCGTGATGAGGTAGAGCAAGCCTTTGCTGCCGCGCGCGCAGTCATTGGGCTGAAACGCCTTGCCCCCACCTCTCCCAGTCAGATCAACTACCGTCTTAAGGGGTTTGATTCTGCATTTGCCAGCACCGTGGGCAAAATGATGCAGAAAAACAACGCCTCCGGCAACAGCACCGCCACCAACACCAACCCTAACACCAAACCCGAGTTTGGCTCTGCCCCCCCACTGCAAGTCGACACCCCCATCAACCAACAAAAACTGGCGCAACTCGAACTCAGACCCGAAATCAAACAACGCCCCCCACGCACTGCCGGGCTTCTTCTCGGCATAGGCCGATTTCAATACTTGCCCAAGGCAACCGAATTGCCCGGTGCGGATAAAGATGCGCAAGACATTTACAACTTCCTGACCAGCCCCAAAGGGGGGGCAGTGCCACCAGAGAACCTGCTCTTGTTAAAACAAGAAGATGCTCGCGCCGGCACGGTCAAAATGGCACTCAAAAAACTGGTTGAAGACAGTCAAGAGGGCGACACAGTGTTCCTGTTTGTGGCCAGTCACGGCGTGCCCAATGCCTTGGGTAAGTTTGACATCGTCTTGTATGACACCGAGTTTCGCACCAAGCTCTCTAAAAACAATGTCGAGCAAGCCGAGATGACCGCCCCGCGCCGCAAAACTGCGCTCACTGATGACGATCTCCAATATTTCATTAGCCACCTGACCCTTAAAAATGTGCGCACCGTGCTGGTGCTGGACACCTGCTACAGCGGCAAAACCTTTGCTTCTGTGCCGGGCTTTCTGCCGTCACGCACCCGGTCACTCAGGCAACATCAAATAGAAGCCAGCTATGTCACGGCCCCACCACAAAATGCGATTAACGAATTGGCATTAAAAGCCAAAGACACCAAGACCACGCGCATCGTGCTGGTCGCCGCCTCTGAAAATGAAGAGTCAGCCGAACACCCCGAAGTCGGGGGCGGTCTCTTCACCCAACTCTACCTTGAAGCCTTGGGTAAAAAACGCGACTACGCCAATGCCTTTGATGATGCCAAGCCCATCATTATCAAACGCGCCCGCACCTTCGGCCATTCACAAACCCCAAGACTATTGGTGGTGCCAGAAGAGGCGACCACTGGCTTATGAAAACACTCTTGTTTTTTTGTTGCGCCTTGCTCTTGCCAGTTTTTTCCTGGGCGCAAACAGACTACGACAAAGCGGCCAAACTCGGCAAACGGCTTGCGCTCGTAGTGGGCAATGCCACCTACACAGTAGAGCCTCTGGACAACCCAGAACGTGATGCCAAGCTCATTGCCAGTAACTTGCGTGACCTGGGCTACGAAGTGCGTCTCTTCATCGATTTGAATGCCAAAAAGTTTGCTCAGGTCATCAAGCAGTTTGAACAAGACGTCAATCTGATTGATGCCGATGCGGTGTTTTTTTATGCCGGACACGGCATTGGCGTGCGCGGCAAAAACTACCTCTTGCCCATAGACACCAATCTCAAAGACGCAGACGATATTCTGCTCAAATCCATTGACGTGCAAGAAGCTCTGGTGGCCCCCTTTGGCAAGGCCAAACAAGCCAGCCGACTCATCATCCTTGATGCCTGCCGCAACGATCCCAGCAAGGGCCGTTTGCTGGGCGGCAAGGCCAGTGGCTTCACCGAGATGGGGGCACCCAGCACCCTGATTTCATTTTCTACCAAGGCCGGCGCCTTTGCTCTTGATGGACCAGAGGGCGGCAACAGCATATTTACCAAACACCTGTCTGGCCAGATGATGAAGTCTGAGCAAGAGGCCATGAGCATGTTTGCCACAGTACGGGGCGAAGTGGTGAAGGAGACAGAGGGCAAGCAAGTGCCCATTGAATACACCAGTCTGTTCAAACCACTCGTTTTACGTCATATCAAAAAAGGTGACACCGCTGGTGCCGACCAGGATGAAAACGAGACCATCAAACGCATCCTCTCCCAGCTCTCTGTGCGCAACGCCAATCGCGACCAAGACAACAGCAATGAAAAGACTCGCAAAGCGCTGATGCGCGCCATTGCCGAGCTCGACGAACAAAAGGCACGTGAAGAGGCAGTGCGTGCGGCACAGATAAAAGCCGCCAAAGAGCACGCCGAAGTGCTGCGCAAAGCCGAGATGCTGCGATTGCAAGAAGAAGAGACGCGCAAAACTGCTGCCGCCAAATTACTCGCCGAGCGTGAGCAACAGGCCAAGCTTGCACAAGAAAAACTGGAAGCCGAAAAACGCGCCAAAGAGGCTGAGTTGAAAGAACGTTTGGCGCGAGAGCAAGAGGCATCGCGGCAGGCACAGCTCACCGCCTTGGTCGAAAAAGAAAAGCTCGCCAAAGCGCAAGTAGAGCGTGATCGCCTGACCCGTGAGCAAGAACAAGAGCGTTTGCGCCTCGCTGAACAAAACCGGGCCAGACTGGCGGCGGAGTCTGCCAAAAAACTTGAAGCAGAGCGAGTGGCTCAAATTGAGTTAGCACTCAAGCAGCTGCGTGAGCGTGAAGCCATGGAAAAACTTACCGCTGAACGCGAACAAAAAGAACAGCAACGACTGGCGGCTGAAGCCAAACGCTTGGCCATTGAAACTGAGTTGCTGAGACAAAAAGTGGCCAAAGAAGCCGAGCTCAGTGCTCAGAAGGAACGCGTTAACAGGGAGCAGGAAATGGCCCTCACTGCCCAGCTCAAACAACAAGTGCCTGCCTATGAAGTCAGGCAAGCCAAGACCGATAGCGAAGGTCATTTGCGCTTGCGTGGCGTGCGCCTACCCAAAGACATCGCCATCAGCAAACCTGCCAGCCATGTGCCACGCGCTTGTGCCGCCTTTAGTGGTGGCTGGGGTCGTGCACGCTGGGGCGATTTGCGCACGGTGGAGGTGTGGGTGGAAGAGGTCAGCCCCGACTGTCAGGCGAAAATTGTGTACGCCCTAGGTGGCACATCCGTGACGGGCAGTGCCGCCAGTTTTGAACGCTTTAATGTCAAGATCAGCGACGGACAACTGGGGTTTACCCTCAAGAGCGGCAATCCTGTGCAACTCGAACTCGGCAAGCAAGAACAGATGCAAGGAAAATGGGGCTCGGGTTTTTCAGCCTACTACATCCTCATGCAAAAAATTGAGCACGATGTGCGCGCTGATAACACGCTCTACGCTCAGGAAGAACGCGACGACGGTGTCTCACCCACTGATTCGATCTCACTGTGGAATGTGGGACGCAAGCTGCCCATGCAGGTACCCAATGTCACCACCTTGAGCACACTGGAGATGGCCAAATTGCTCGACAGCAAAGACCCGCCCTTGCTCATTGACGCTTTTGGCGACGGGCCACATCAAAGCCTGCCCAATGCCCTCTGGCTGCCTGCGGTTGGCCGCGTCAACTTGACTTATGCTGACCGACACGACATCATCGAAAAGCTCAAAAGCCACACGCGAGGAAACCTGCAAACCCCCATCGTGGTGTTTGAACGCAACACCCGTTATGGCTGGCTGGGCTATCACGCTGTGTTGCGTCTCATTGGCCTAGGCTACACCAATATCAAGTGGTACCGTGGTGGACTGGATGCCTGGCACGATGCCGGACTGCCCTTAGCAAGCGCCAGATAAGTGCACACAATAATTTGAACCTTTTTTAACAATCTTGCAACCCATAAGGTGTGAACTTGCTGTTTTCACCGTCTTTTGGAGACTGAAGCTATGGACAACGAAGCCGCCAAAGGCTTATTGAACTTGATTGCCCTGGGCAACCAAAGCGCTTTTGCCGAGCTGTATCAAGGCATGAGCCGTATGGTGTACGCCTATGTGCTTAACCAGCTCAATAATGCTGCGGAAGCCGAAGAGGTCATGGCCGACACCCTGTACGACGTGTGGAAGAGCGCTGCAAAATTCAAAGGTGATTCGCAGGTGAAAACCTGGGTGCTGGGCATTGCCCGCAACAAGATGCTGATGAAGTTTCGCGGGCGTGGCGAGCGGCACGAGGATGTAGATGACTTTGCTGAACTCATCGCCTCCGATGAACCCGATGCCTTTGCACAAATGGCTGGTGCGCAACGCCAGGCCGGAGTGCAAAACTGTTTGGGTAAATTGGCTGATGAGCACCGTGAATGTTTGCATCTGATGTTTTTCGAAGGATATACGCTGACAGAAATTGGCCATATCCAAAAGGTGCCAGAAGGTACAGTCAAATCCAGACTGCACCATGCTCGGCAAAAAATTAAACTTTGCCTCGCCAACTTGCTCAAGGCTGAGGGCCACACCACCATTAGCCCGGGAGCATTTGCATGAACCACCACACCCTTGAACAACTCGCGCACTACGTCAATGGCACCCTGGCCAAGCCTGAGCGTGAAGCACTCGAACAGCGCCTCAACAGCGAACCAGACCTGGTCAAACAGCGTGACTTTTACCAAGCGATTGCCAATCAACTACACGCCGATGCACCCAGTATTGCCCCTGACCTTGGCCTGAACCAAGTGCTGGCACGCATTACTCAAGACAGCAAAGACCTGCACAAGGCCAAGGCCCGGGCACAAAAAACAGTAGCCACCAAGTCCTGGTTTACGCAGTGGTTTGGCAGTTGGCTCAGCCCTTCACGCCCGGTGTATGCCTTTGCGCTTGCGCTCATCGTGGTGCAAATGGGGGTCATTGGTGGCCTGTTTCTTAACGACACGCCCTACACCGAAACCCGTGCCAGCAAAAGCGCACCCGTGGTAGCGGGCCCGTTCATCAAAGTCAGTTTCAAACCCGACAGCAAAGAAGCCGACCTGCGTTTCTTGCTGGTGGGCTTGGGCGCCAGCATTGTCGGCGGCCCCAGTCAACTGGGTGACTACTACCTCTACATGGCGATCGAGCGCACTGACTGGGCTGCTGCGCAATTGAAGCAAAGCCCTATCGTTGAACAGGTCAATGTCATTGCCACACTGCCTGCGCAAGAGTGATTCAGCATGAAAGCTTTATTCCTCCTGCTGCTGTCTCAGTTGCTGTGCCTCGATAGCTATGCACAAACAAAAAACACTGCCTCGCGTTTGGCTCTGGTGATCGGCAACGCCAGCTATGCAAGCTCCCCACTAAAAAACCCGGTCAATGACTCACGCGCCGTCGCTGCCTCGCTGCGTGAGCTCGGCTTTGAGGTCATCGAACGTGAAAACACCAATCTGCGCGATTTGATTGCGGCCTTGCAGTCTTTTTCATTGGCTGCCAAACACAATCAGACCCGCATGATTTTTTATGCCGGGCATGGCATGCAGGTCAAGGGCCGCAACTACTTGATTCCAGTGGATGCCGATATTGCCAGCGAAGAAGAAGTCCCGCGCAAAGGCGCCGATGTAGGTGATCTGCTCATGCGTCTGGGTGAGCTCAAACATGGCCTCAACATCGTCATTCTCGACGCCTGCCGCAACAACCCCTTCAGCGGGCACCCCATGCTCAGCAGTGACGGCCGCCGTCTCAAAACCCGCGGCGTCGGAGCAAACGCACAAGAAGGCTTAGCCAAGCTTGATGCCCCTAACGGCACGCTAGTTGCCTACTCCACCGCCCCCGGCAGCACCGCCATCGACAACAGCGCGCACAAAAACAGTGTCTACACCAAGCATCTCTTAATGCACCTCCCCACTCCCAATCAAACCATTGAGCAAATGTTCAAACGTGTGCGTCTGGGGGTGGCCAATGACACTCAAAACCTGCAAATCCCTTGGGAGACCAGCAGCCTCATGGGTGATTTTTGTTTTAAAAACGGGGCAAAAAATAGTTGTGGGCTGTGACTCAATTCGTCCTCACTTACAGACCCAATATAAAGCATAAAGTAAGTAACGTCCGATAATCCGCCCCCCCCTCCCGCCCCACTTACCAGCAAAAAATGCAACACCATAAAAACCCTTTCTTCTTGCATTGCACAATCCTACTGACTTCCACGCTGGCACTGCTGCTTGCTCCCCTTGGCTACGCGCAAGTATCAAAACAACACCATGCAGATAAATTTTTAAGTGACACCGAGTCAGTGTTGGCCATGCAAAACAGTGGCAAAGCCAGCTACGAACAGGACCCTCTCAAAAAGGGGTGGGAAGCCTACAGCAAAGGTTCGAATCGTCTGTCCCTCAAAGGTGAATTCCGTCAGGCCGTGCGTGAGGCGAGCAAAGCACTCTACCTCGGTCTTGATGACCATAATCAAATGGCGGTGGCCTTTGCTGCGCGTGACATGGCCACAGCCTACCATTTCGCTGGCGAGTCCAAGCTCGCACTGTTTTGGCTTGAGCGCTCTTTTGAAGCATTCAGTAAACGCAGTTTCGAAAACGCCGAAGCCACTTTGCTGTTCCCCAACCTCATCACCCGAGGCAATGCCTTGGCGTATCTTGGTCGTCATGAGGAGGCGGTAAAAATACTCTCCGACTTGCATGAACGCATGCGTTTTTACCACCCTCAGGAACTCAAAAATCAAGTCAAAATGGCGCTAAGCAGTGCCCTGAGCAAGCAAGGAAAATTAGAAGAAGCCTACAAGCTGGTGGGCGAAGTGCTTGCCACTCCCAGCGACAATATGGTCATGAGCAGTGTGTACTTGGCCAAGGCGAGCTTAGAGAGAGCATGGAACAAGCCCGATGAGGCTAGGCAAAGCTTAAGCAAATTGCTCACCCTTGAAAAACTCGCCCGCAACGACCCCAACCCCGCTTGGGCGCACTATGAGCTCTACCTCATCGAAACTGGCAGCGGCAACACCCTTGCTGCTCTAAGCGCGATTGCCAAAGCCGCCGACACTGCCAGCAAGCTGCGCAATAATTTTCGCAGCAGTGAACTGCGCGTTGGTCTGCAGCGAGACTTTCAACTCATCTACCACGCCGCAGTCACTGCCCACGCTGAACAAGGAAATTTTGCTAAAGCCGTCAACTTCAGTAACCAAGCACGTGCGCGCGCCCTGCTTGACCTCATTCGTGAACGCGAAACCATCACGATTGACAGCAAAAAAATAAACCCCACGGCGGCAGCACAAAGCACTAAACAAATCCAGCAAGCCTTGCCCAACAACACCCTCATCCTGGGCTATCATATTGGCGAGCAGGACAGCTGGCAAATGTGGATCAACAAGGAGCAAGTCGGTGGCAAAAAAATAAACCTCCACAAAGAATCGCTCAAGCAACTGGTGGAGCAATTCCGCAGCAGCATCACAAGCGACAATCACAAGCAAAGCACCGATTTGGCGGAGCAACTGGGCACTCTCTTGTTGGCAGATCTGCCACTGGCTGCCGACACGCATATTATTCTGGTGCCACATGGCCCCTTACACAGCCTGCCCTTTAGTGCCCTTAAGCACAAGCAACAATGGTTTGGTACTGCCCACCCCATCACCACCACACATCAGTTCACCGCCCTGACACCGCGACCACTTCATCAAGATAAAGACAATGTCAGCGCGGCACTGTTTGGTAACCCCTGGCTTGGTGCAGAAGATCTGTCTCTCCCTGGTGCTGAAACAGAAGTCAAACGTATCGCCCAATTACTCAATACCACCAATCTCAAGCTGGGCAAAGCCGCCAGTCGTTTAGCGGTGCTGGAGAGCTTGCCCAAGTCCAGCCTCGTCCACATTGCTGCTCATGTCACCTTGGACAAACTTGACCCCATGTACTCCGCCATCAAACTGAGCGGCGAGCAAAAAGTGAACAATCTTGAGGCTCACGAGTTTTATGGCATGGACTTAAGCCACATGCAACAAATCGTGTTAAGTGCCTGCAATAGTGGCATGGGGCAGGTCAGCAGCGGTGATGAATTCTGGGGCTTTAAGCGCTCACTCTCGGCGAGCGGAGTAAATAATGTTGTTTTGTCTCTGTGGGAAATCGATGATGAATCCACCACGCTGCTCATGCAGGCCTATTACCAGGCTCTACTGAGCAAGCAACCCGCGGCGGTAGCGCTACAACAGGCGATACAACACTTGAGCACCAGCAAACAATTTAATTCACCCTACCACTGGGCTTCGTTTCAGCTAGTGCAATCAAATTAAACTAAGGCAAAGTGAATTGCTGTTTACCCATGTCACGCAATCATCTTGCTCAACACCTCATAGGCTAAAAGATATGTCTCGCACGTTTTACAAAAATACGAACTCTGGCCTATTTTGTTTTTTAGGCATCCTGGCGCTGTCACACAGCCCGGCTGCTTGGGCGCAAAAATTCGTCAAAGCCGCCGCTGGCGTCACCCATGTCTTGGCCATACGCGAAGATGGCAATGTCTGGGCTTGGGGCAATAACGAAGCAGGACAACTCGGCGATGGCACCACCGCAAGCAAAAGCGCCCCGCAGCTGGTGGTGGGGCTGACTGGCGTAGTGGAGGTGGCCGCCGGCGGCGAGCACTCTTTGGCCTTGACCCGCGATGGCAAAGTATGGTCTTGGGGCAGCAACAGCAGCGGGCAGTTAGGCGACGGAAGCCAGAGCTTTCGTGTGGCTCCCTTGCCTATCGCGGCTTTACCCACTATTGTTGAAATCAGCGTGGGCTGGGACCACTCCTTGGCGCGTGCGGCAGATGGCAGCGTCTATGCCTGGGGCCTCAACTACTACGGCAACTTGGGAGATGGCACTTTTCAAAGTCAAGCAACGCCGGTAAAGGTGTCCAATCTCAGCGACATCGTTGAAATCAAGGCAGGCCATTACCACAGCGTGGCTCGCGGCAGAGATGGCCGTGTGTGGCTTTGGGGGCGCAATGAATTTGGACAGCTGGGCAATGGCAGCAAAGACAGCAACACCGGCACTCCCCTACCGCAAGTTCTAGCAAATCTAAGCAATGTGGTGGAAATTGCTGCTGGGCGTGGACACACTCTGGCCCGCACCAATGCAGGAGAGGTCTGGGGCTGGGGGTGGAATCTCCAAGGTCAGTTGGCAGATGGCAGTAGCACAGACAGGCTGGTGCCACAAAAACTACCGGCAGTGCCTAATCCCGTGCAACTCGCGGCTGGTTGGAGCATGACCGCGATACGCAGTGCCGATGGCAGTGTGTGGCTAGGTGATGGCAATGGCGGTGCCCCTTCCACCAGCACTGGCTTCTTGCGTTTGAACCGCCACCCCAGTCTTACCGACATTAAGCATGTTGCCTTGGGTTATATTTTTTCCATCGCCGTCGATGGGCAGGGCAAGCTGAGCGCCTGGGGCAAAAACGACCAAGGACAATTAGGAGATGCGGCCACCATCGCACGTCCCATGCTGCAAAATGTGAGTGGCGTGAACGGCGTGACTGCCGTGGCAGAAGTGGCGGCGGGCGATTTTTATTCCATGGTGCGCACACAAAAAGGTGAGTTGATCACCTGGGGCAGCAACCAACAAAACGAATTGGGGCGCCCCATCGCGAGTGACAGCACACCCGTACCGGGCGTGGTGCCCAATATTCCGCCAGTGCAGCAAATATCCGCTGGCAGCCGACGCTACCACAACTGGAATTTTCATTCTCTGGCCACCACCACCACGGGTCAAGTGCTTGCCTGGGGGGATAATTTTTTTGGTCAATTGGGTGATGGCACCAGTACCTACAAAGCCACTCCGATCACCGTGCCTGGCTTAAGCAATATGGTTGAAACCATGGCCGGCGGGTGGGCTTTTTCACTCGCGCGCAACAGTGCCGGGCAAGTGTGGGCCTGGGGCAGCAACAACACGGGTACGCTAGGTGATGGCAGCACCAGCAACAAGTTAAGCCCCGTGCCGATTATGAGCCTCAGCAATGTCGCGCAACTGGCCGCTGGCGACAGTTTCTCCCTAGCCTTAAAAAGCGACGGCACCGTCGCCTCCTGGGGCAATAATTATTTAGGGCAATTGGGCTTAGGCAATACCAGCTATAAAACCTCCCCCGAAAACATCAGCGGCCTCAGCAATATCGCAGAAATCGCCGCTGGCTTCGCACATGGCTTGGCACGCAGCCGCGACGGGCAGGTATGGGCTTGGGGCGCCAATGGCTCGGCGCAATTGGGCGATGGCAGCATCATCAACAGACTAAGCCCAGTGCTGGTGCCTGGCTTAAAACAGGTGGTTGAAATTGCGGCGGGTGACTTTTACTCGCTGGCGCGCACCGCCGACGGCACCGTGTATGGCTGGGGCAATTTAGGGCGCGGGCAATTGGGCACCGGCATTGGCAGCCTCTCCACCAAGCCCACGCCTAACCCCTATGTCTCCATTTTGGGTGCTGGCAAAAAAATGGCCGCCGGCAATGGTCACATGCTGTTGCTCGGCGACAATGGCTCTGTCTTGGCCGCGGGCGGCAACAGCCACGGGCAACTCGCCATTCTTGGCCCGCAAGACAATAACACGCCCAAAACCATTATTGACCTGCAGTTTCCGGGCAATAACCGTGGCGCTTACCCGGTGACTGAGTTTTACAACGAACAAATCAGAAACAGCGCCGGGCAAACTGGGCAAGGGCATTATTTCATCACCAATTCATTTCTTGAAGCCAATGGCATAGATGCCGGCACCGCCGGAGCGGGCTGGACCCGCACCGGTCGCAGCTGGCGCGCCTGGGCCAATGCCGCCGACGTGCCCGCAGGCACCGCCGCCGTACCGGTATACCGCTTTTACGCAGCCGGCCCCAACAGCCACTTCTACACCGCCAGTGAAAGTGAAAAAAACACACTTCTCGCGCAAAACCCCACACGCGACGTCAGCAAGGGCTGGGCTCTGGAAGGCCCTGTGTTTCATGCCTTGATCCCCACCTCTGCCGCCACTTCCACGGTCTCTGGCTGTCCGGCCAATAGCTATCCGGTGTATCGCTCATTCAATAATCGCGGCACCACGGTGGGCAAAAACGATGCCAACCACCGCATCACCTCCGACTACATCGACAACTTGCGCGGCATCCGCTACTTTGGCTGGCAGAACGAGGGCGTGGCGTTTTGCGCCCCCACCGCCACTGTGTCTGGCGGCGACCTGCATGCCTATCACAGCTACCCGGGCGACACCGTCCAAGCAGGCAGTTTGATGGTGTCTGAACACTTCTTCAGCAATGGGGGGCCAGGCCATGCCCACGGTACCACCATCTACGCCGCCTTTGACCCCAAGGCTAATTGGACATGGAGTTGCGAGGCAAAATTCGGCGCCGTCTGCCCCAGTTTGCCCACGGGCAGCACTGCCAATCTGGACTTAAAATTGGGTCTCAAAGTGGCTACCTTCCCAGCGGGAGGCGTGTTGGTGTTAAAAGGCATCGCCAATGCCCCCACTGGTCTGAACCTAGGCACTACCCTGAGCTTTGCCTCATCCATTACCCCACCAAGTGGTGCCGCAGACCCCCACAGCTTAAACAACGCCTCGGTAGCCGCTTCTAAAACCGTGGTGCTTAACCCCAGCGACTGCACGGTCAACTTCTCCAACTTCAACATAGAAATCAATCATTTGGCCCAAAGCAGCCAAGTCAATTTATTGACCCCGCCACTGTGCGCCTGGACAATCAGCAGCAACCAAGCCCATGTCAGCGTCAGCCCCAGTGCCGG
>JBDKJU010000263.1:0-5976 GCA_039796435.1 Pseudomonadota bacterium
CGCGGCACAGACCTTAATCATCGAGGCCAATGAGGCCGGCGGACGTGACAATATTTCGGTGCTCCTGGTGAGGGTAAACGCATTGCCCAAAAATGAGCACGCCTGGTGGCAAAAGTGGACCAGTAAGAAACATGTTTAAGCCCAATAATGACACAAACGCCTAGTATGACCAAACTCTATTATGTGCAAGCCGATAATGTGCTGATTGAGCAGATGCTGGTGCAGGGTGAAAATGTGATTGGTCGCGACAAACGCGCCCAAATTCGCATTGATTCGCACTCGGTGAGCAGCCTGCATGCCAAGCTGGTGCTGGCACAGCAGCAACTCACCCTCACCGACCTCAAAAGCACCAATGGCACCCGCATCAATGGCAAAAGAGTGCAAACCCACATACTCAGACACGGCGATGTCATTACCTTAGGCACTGAACGGCTGGTTTATTTCAACACCGAAACTCTGGGAGATCCGCTCAACCCGAGTAAAGTTGAAAACACACTAGATGACGGGCGCTCCAAAAGAGTCAACACCAGCAACGAAGAATTTGCCGAGCAGGCAACGCCGCCGGCAGCAAATGCCTCACCCGAAAGCCTTCCCGAGCGGCGCGAAAAAGAGCGCCTGGACCTCATCCCCGGAGAAGCCACTGCCTTTATCACCTTGCTTAGTGGCGCCCGCAGCGGGGTACGCTTCCCCTTACAGAAACCCAGCACCACTCTGGGGCAGCCGGGCAAACAGGTTTTTTTAATTGTCAAAAAAAATGGCCGCTACCAAGTTTTGGTGGGCGAAAACTCTGCCCCGCCATTTGTCAATGGCAACCCCATTCCCAGCACAGGACAATACTTAAGCACTGGAGATGTCATCGAGTTGGCGGGCGCCCGCGTGCAATTTGAACAGCGCTACCACGCATGAGTTGGCGACACCTACTTAGGGTCATCTGCCTGTTCGCCAGCCTGGCCGGAGCACTGACGCAGGCACAAGCCACCGCCCCCCCTTTGACGGTCACTACCCCGCATCTGACCGCAGAACTGGTCAGTCTGCACACCAGTCTACACGCCGGGAGCAGCAACACCCTTGGCCTCAGACTAAAGCATCAGCCGCACTGGCATACCTACTGGCGCAACCCTGGTGATGCCGGCCAGGCGACGGAAATCAAACTGAGTAGCCCCAAGGGCTACGTCATCAGCGACATCATTTGGCCTGCTCCCAAGCGCATTCCGGTGGGACCGCTGATGAGTTTCGCCTACGAAAATGAAGTGGTACTCCCATTTACCCTCACAGTGCCAGCCCATGCCAGCGGCACTATCGACCTTGAAGCCAAGGCTGCCTGGCTGGTGTGTAAAGACATCTGTGTGCCAGAAGAGGCCACACTCACCCTCAGCCTGCCCGTCAACACCCAGCGCATCTCCGGCCCGTATCTGACCCTGTTTAACGAGGCCGCAGCCCGTACCCCAAAAGCGGCAGATTTCCCCACGCAAGTGGCGAACGAGTCCACGGTGCACATCCGCCTGAAACCTGGCTTGGGTGATGTCAGCTATTTTCCTTACTCTGAAAGCTGGATGGAGCCTGCGGCCAAGCAAGAATTCAGAGGTGATCGCCTCAGCCTCAAAAAAATCGCCAGCGGAAAATTTGATCATGCCGACGGTGTTGTCGTCAGCGATGCTGGCGTGTTTGAAATCAAACCGCAATTAGTCACCACGCTTGGTCCCCAGACACCGGCGGCAGAAAAATTCGACCTTGGTTTCGTGAGCGCCCTGTTGCTGGCATTTTTAGGCGGCATGGTGTTAAACCTCATGCCCTGCGTGTTCCCCGTCTTGTCCATCAAAATTTTAAGTCTGGTGCAGCACCAGAATAATCTGAAAATCCACGGGCTCATCTACACCTTGGGCGTGGTGCTGTCCTTTGTGGGTTTGGCCGGGCTCATGTTGATACTCCGCGCCACGGGCGAACAAATTGGCTGGGGCTTTCAGTTGCAAAACCCGGAGGTGGTATTTGTCCTCTCCCTACTTTTTTTCCTAATCGCTCTCAATCTTTTTGGCCTGTTTGAGTTGGGAAATTTTCTGCCCAGTTCACTTGCCAATGCCGAACACGCACACCCCGCGCTGGACGCCTTCTTCACCGGGGTACTGGCAGTTCTGGCAGCCAGCCCCTGCACGGCCCCATTTATGGGGGCAGCCTTGGGCTATGCTCTGTCTTTGTCTGCGCCAGCCGCCCTCTTAATCTTTGCAAGCCTGGGGCTAGGCTTGGCCTTCCCCTACCTGTTGCTGTGCTATTACCCCGCACTGCTCAAGCGTCTGCCCAAACCCGGCGCCTGGATGAACACATTAAAGCAGGCACTCGCCGTGCCCATGCTCATCACGGTGGTGTGGCTGCTTTGGGTGATCGGCCTGCAAACCTCACACGAGCAGGTGGCCAAGGTTCTGCTCACGCTGATAGCGGTGTTCGCTACCCTGTTTTTTGTGCACCAACGCTCTGGACTCAAAACCAAAATACTGTTGTTGCTGGCCAGCGCTGCGACCATGCTGTGGGCTTGGCCAACGGCTTCCACAGCCCCTACTGCCCTCACCTCCCCCACCTCCCTCACTTCCCCATCTTCCTCCACGCCGAACAGCTCTGCCTGGCAAAATTTCGATCCCCAACGACTTGCAAAAGAAGTGGCAGAAGGAAAAACCGTATTTGTCGATTTCACCGCCGCCTGGTGTGTGAGTTGCCAGGTCAACAAGCAAACCGTGCTGAACG
Source organism: Pseudomonadota bacterium (assembly GCA_039796435.1). Lineage (GTDB taxonomy): Bacteria > Pseudomonadota > Gammaproteobacteria > Burkholderiales > Casimicrobiaceae > JBDKJU01. The sequence goes on from JBDKJU010000263.1 coordinate 2,734, forward strand.
CCGTATCGACACAGCAGTTATTCGTGGACAAAAAAGTGCTGCTGATGCGTGCTGATTGGACACGCCGCGACCCTGTGATCAGCAAAGCCATTGAAAGCCTGGGCCGCAATGGCGTGCCTGTGTATGCGCTCTACCGCCCTGGCCAACCTGTCGCCCTCTTGCCAGAAGTCCTGACTTTTGGCATACTGGAAAATGCTCTCAAAGACCTCTAAAGGACGAACGATGCTTAAACCCTTAACCCTACTCCTCGCTGTGCTTAGCCTGACTGCCATGCCTCGTGCCCACGCGCTCAGCGTGGGTGCCAATGCCCCTGATTTTGTGCTCACCGACAGCCATGGAAAAGCGGTCAAGTTGTCCGACTTTAAGGGCAAGCAAGTGGTTTTGGAATGGTTCAATCCCAACTGCCCCTTTGTCCGCAAGCACTACAACAGCAAAAACATGCAAGGTCTACAGTCTACCTACACCAAAAATGGCGTGGTGTGGCTGAGCATCTCTTCAACCGTTCCCGGGCATGAAGATTTTTATGATGGCAAGGCATTGAACGCCAAGACCAGCGAGTGGAATGCTGCGGCCAACCATTATTTACTCGATCCAGATGGCAAAGTGGGGCGCAACTATGAAGCCAAAACCACGCCTCACCTGTTCATCATCAATGAAGCCGGGCAGGTGGTCTATATGGGGGGTATTGATGACAAGCGCAGCTCCAACCCTGCTGACATTCCAAACTCCAAAAATTTTGTCAAAGCCGCTTTTGATGATTTAAAGGCTGGACGTGCCATCGCCTCTGCCAGCACTACCCCTTATGGTTGCTCGGTGAAATACACAAAATAAACGCCGGCGCTATTATTGACCGGACAATCTCCCATAAAAAAAGCCCTTACATTCAGGGCTTTTTTTATGTGGCGGCAAGCTTAGCTAGAGGCAAACTCACGCGTATTGATACGCATTATTGCGCGTCATACACTTCAGCCAGCATGCGCAAGGCCTCTGGCTGATGCAGTTGCTGAAGATGAGCGGCCAAACCCTGCCAAGCCAAGGAAAGAGCCAAGGCGGCAGAGTCCACCTTATTGACCGCCGCCCAATCGACTGTATGAAACTCAGCAATATTGGTGTCACGAGCAAGCTGTGGCACGGTGGAGAAATCCACTGCGCCAGAGAGCTTTAAGACCCCTGTGTCAGTCATTTATTTTTGGCCTGCAGAGACTTGATCAAACCGTCAATACCACTCTCGCGAATGACATTGTTGAATTCATCACGATAGTTGGTCACCAGACTCACCCCGGCTACCGTCACATCATAGGCTTTCCAACTGTCTCCAGCCTTTTCCATGCTGTAGTCAATAAGAATAGGGCTGGCGCCGCTGGCAATACTGGTTTTGACAATCACTTCCGTATCACTAGCAGCCATTTTCACCGGACGCACATCAATGGCCTTGTCTTTGTAACCGGCCAAGGCGCTGGAGTAAGTGCGGTTAAGCAAAGTCTTGAACTCCGCTGTCAATGCCTTTTGTTGCTCAGGGCTGGCAGTGCGCCAGTTACGCCCCATGGCCAAAGCCGTCATACGGGTGAAGTTGAAATTGGGTGACAATTTGCTGTCGAGAAAAGCGCCCAGCTTTTGTGGACTTGCCCCCAGACTGGCATCGGCCTTTAAGGCTGCCAATACTTCGTTGGCCACATTCTTTACCACCGCGTCCGGGGCGGTTTGTGCCATCACTGCCGTGGCCGCAAAAGCCAACACCAAAGCAGACATTTTGTGAAACAGTTTCATACTTTAATCATCTTCCGTTTTTGGGGGTTTACCATCGTACACCAAATTTTCTCGGCGTTTCAAATAGGCCGAGCGCACATAGGTGTACTTGTCCAGACTGGCCTGATTCAGGAGTGCATCAGTGGTGAACAAGCCAGCGCGGGTGTCAATAGCGCGCAGACCTGTAAACGCAAAGCTAGTGGCACCAGAGGACAGTTTTGAAATAGGATCAAACAAAAAAGAGGGCAGCAAGCCCAAGCCATCACGCACATTGGAAGGTCCAAGCAAGGGCAACATCAAGTACGGGCCTGTCGGCACTCCCCAAAAGCCTAGGGTCTGCCCAAAATCTTCATTGCCTTTATCAATGCCTGCATCGGTGGCCAAATCAAAAACACCACCAAAGCCAAAGGTGGTGTTCAGCAGCAGACGCCCCAGGTCATCACCCGCCTTGTCGGTTTTGCCCTGCAGGATGTCATTGACTGCAGACCAGCCGTCGGCGATATTGCCAAAAAAATTCGATACCCCTTTTTGCACCAGTTCTGGCGCCACGGTCACATAAGCCTTGGCAACAGGTTTCAGGAACATGATGTCGACAATTTCGTTGAACATGCCCACGCTGCGATTGGCCTTTTCGTAAGGGTCGGCTGGGCTAAGCTGATGATTGGGAGGGAGGCTGGCGCATGCACCCAGCATGAGCGCAGGCAGCACGACAAACAATGATTTCATTTTTTTTGCTCCTGGGCAGTGGGGCTGGAAACGCTGGGGGTAGTTGTTGTGCTGGGGGTGCTGGGCGCACCTTCCGCCGCCTTGCTGAACATGAACTGACTGATCAGCTTTTCAATTTGAATGGCAGATTGCGTTTTGCTGATCTTGTCCCCATCCTTCAGATTCACGCTGTCCCCGCCCACTTCTAACCCGAGAAACTGCTCCCCAAGTAGACCGCTGGTAAAAATGGCGGCGATGGTGTCTTTGCTGAACTGATATTGTGGAAACACCTTGAGCGTGGCCACGGCTTCGAAAGTTTTGGGGTCAAGGCTGATCTTCTCTACCCTTCCCACCACCACACCTGCGCTCTTGACCGGGGCCTGTGGTTTGAGCCCGCCAATATTGTCAAAGTGCGCGACCAGGTGATACCCTTCTGGGGCACCCCAGGTCATTAAATTGCCCACTTTCAAGGCCAAGAACAAGACAGCAGCAATACCCAAGGTCACGAATATGCCCACCCATAAATTAATGCGACTATCGTTCATCCAATCGCTCCTCTAAACATAAACACAGTTAATACAAAATCCAGGGCCAATATGGTCAAGGCACTGGTCACCACGGTGCGGGTGGTCGCCGCCGACACCCCTTCGGCAGTGGGTTCAGCCTCGTAACCCTGATACACCGCAATCAAGGAGACCGCCAAACCAAACGCCACTGATTTGATGATGCCGTTGAGCACATCATGCTGCACATCGACAGCTGCTTGCATCTGCCCCCAAAACGCGCCTGCAT
>JBDKJU010000264.1:0-8636 GCA_039796435.1 Pseudomonadota bacterium
GAAAGTTTTGGCTGGTTAACGCAGCGCATCAATGGCAATGACATGAAAGCAGTGATCTCGGCGTTTGACGTGGCCATGACCTCTGCCGAGAAAAAACCTCGCATGATCATTGCCGACACCAAGATGGGTTGCGGGGTGCCTTTCCTTGAGGAGCGTGACAAAAATCATTTCATTCGTGTCGATGCCCATGAGTGGCAGGAGGCGCTGGCGGCGCTTGAACTTACCTACGCCAAGGGGGCAAAATGAGTAAATTAAAAACTTCCGCCATGATCGCCTCGATCGCCAGTGAGGGGCAACGTACTCATGCCGCGCCCTTTGGTGAGGCCTTGGTCAAGATTGCCAAGGACAACCCCGATATTGTCGGCATGTCGGCCGACCTCGCCAAGTACACCGATCTGCACATCTTCGCACGAGAATTTCCTGAGCGTTTTTATCAGATGGGCATGGCTGAACAGTTGTTGATGGGCGCCGCAGCGGGCATGGCGAAAGAAGGTGCCATGCCCTTCGCTACCACCTACGCGGTGTTTGGCACTCGCCGCGCTTATGACTTTATTCATCAGGCCATCGCTGAGGACAATCTGAATGTCAAGATTTGCTGCGCCTTGCCCGGACTCACCACGGGTTATGGCCCCAGCCATCAGGCATGCGAAGACTTGGCGCTGATGCGCGCCATGCCGGGCATGACCGTGATCGACCCCTGCGATACGCAAGACATTTTGCAAATTGTTCCTGCCATAGCCGCACATCCAGGGCCGGTGTATATGCGCCTCCTGCGCGGCAATGTGCCCATGGTGCTTGATGAATATGACTATCGTTTTGAGCTCGGCAAGGCCAAGCGTTTAACGGATGGTCGTGAAGTGCTCATCATCTCCACCGGCATTCTGACCATGCGCGCTCTTGAAGCGGCCCAGAGCTTAAAGCGAGACCAGATCGGGGTGGCCGTGCTGCATGTGCCCACCATTAAACCTCTGGACGTGACGACTATCGTGGCCGAGGCCAAGCAGGCCGGTCGCTTGGTGGTGGTGGCTGAAAACCACACCGCCATCGGTGGTCTGGGTGAGGCCGTGGCGCGTGAGCTCATGCTCGCAGGCGTGCACCCTGCCTTCAAACAAATTGCCCTGCCTGATGCTTTTTTAGATGCAGGTGCCCTCCCCACATTGCATGATCGTTACGGTATTTCTACCGAACGTATCTGCGCCCAAATCAAACAATGGATAGGAAAATAAATGACTCAATTACTCGCCAATAAAGTGGCCGTGATCTCTGGCGCTGCTTCGCTGCGTGGTATCGGCATGGCCACCGCTAAAAAATTCGCTGAGCATGGCGCACGCATTGCCATTCTCGACCTCGATGGCAAGGCAGCACAAGAAGCCGCCGCCCTCATCGGTGCGCAGCATAAAGGCTATGCCTGCAATGTCACTGACAAGGCCGCCTGCGAAGCGGCCATCGCGCAAGTGGTCGCGGATATGGGCAAGGTGGATGTGCTCATCAATAACGCAGGCATTACGCAGCCAGTCAAAACCCTAGATATTGATCCCGCCTCTTGGGACCGCATTCTGGATGTGAATCTGCGCGGGGTGCTGTATCTTTCGCAAGCCACTATTCCCCATATGAAGAAAAACGGTGGTGGTTCCATCGCCTGCATGTCCTCGGTGTCGGCGCAGCGCGGCGGTGGCATTTTGGGCGGCCCGCATTACTCGGCAGCCAAGGCCGGTGTCTTGGGTCTGGCCAAGGCCATGGCACGCGAGTTTGGTGCAGATGGGATACGTGTTAACTGTGTGACGCCGGGCCTCATTTACACCGACATCAACGCCCACATCATGACCGATGAGCGTCGCAAGGAAATTCAAGCGGGCATTCCACTTAATCGTCTAGGCGTGCCTGATGATGTGGCTGGGGTGTTCCTGTTCCTCGCCTCTGATCTTTCCAGCTATTTGACCGGCAACACCATTGATGTCAATGGTGGCATGTTGATCCACTAACTCTCTTGACCAAGTCCCCCGTTCTGCCTGCGTCTGTCGCAGACCGATAGGGGGACAGATAGCCATTTCTATTCACCCACCCCCACATGAATACGCTCGCCAACGCCATTCGCTTCCTTGCTATTGACGCTATTGTCAAGGCGGGGGAAGGACATCAGGGCGTGCCCCTGGGCATGGCCGAGATCGCCACGGCCTTGTTTACCGAACACTTCAAGTGCCACCCGAAGGACCCGCTTTGGCCAGATCGTGACCGCTTTGTGCTCTCTAATGGGCATGGCTCCATGTTGCTTTACGCAGTGCTCTACTTGCTTGGCTATGAAAAAATTTCGCTTGATGAGATCAAACGTTTTCGTGAGCTGGGCAGTCATTGCGCTGGTCATCCAGAGATAGATCAGGCGGCCGGTATAGAAGTCACCACCGGTCTTTTGGGGCAAGGCATTGCCAATGCCTTTGGTATGGCGATTGCCGAAGCACACCTGAATGCCCGCTACGGTGATGCCCATACCCACCACCACACTTATTGTTTTGTGGGGGATGGCTGTTTGCAGGAAGGCATAGGGCAAGAGGTCATCTCGCTTGCGGGACACTTGCAGCTCTCACGTTTCATTGTTTTGTGGGACCACAATCTCATCACCGACGATGGCGCAACTGCCCTGTCTATCAGTGAAGATGTGGCTGAACGTTGCCGCGTGGCGGGTTGGCATGTGGAAGAAGTGGACGGCCATGACGTGGCCGCAGTCTCGGCCGCGATTGCTAGGGCCAAAGCCGACAAGCGACCTAGCTTCATTGCCTGCCGTACCCGCATAGCCAAAGGGCTGGCACGTCTAGAAGCCCAACGCGGTGGACACAGCGCACGTTTGTTTGCCGAAGACGCGGCGCAGGCACGACAAGACTTGCAGTGGCCACATGCGGAGTTTGAAGTACCGGAAGAGGTGCTCACTGCCTGGCGCCAAGCTGGTGCGCGTCATGCAAACACCTACCAGAACTGGCAGGCCACACACTCCCCTCGGGCAGAGCCATGTGGTGATGCTGATGACTGCTTGGTGCACGCTTCTAACCCTCTGACGGTTCGAGGGCGAATGGCTGAACTGAATGAGATTTTGCGTGCATACAAAGTCCGCAAAATCCAAGAGAACAAAGCCGAAGGCGGGATCAATCTTTCCGGTGAGATTTCTGATTTGTTGGCTTTGCCCAATCGTCTGATTGCCTGTGCCGACCTTGAAGCCCCCACCGCGCATAAGCGCACTCTGGCGGCGTTTGACGCCACGAATCGCCTGGGCCAATATGTGCATTTCGGCGTGCGTGAGCATGTCATGGGGGCGGCGGCCAATGGCATGGCTGCCCACGGCGGGGTGCACGCCAGCAGCGTCACCTATCTGGCTTTTTCTGATTATCAGCGTCCGGCGCTGCGCATGGCCGCTTTGATGAAATTGCCCGTGGTGTTCGTGTTTAGCCACGACTCCATTGGCATTGGCAAAAACGGGCCCACGCACCAACCCGTAGAAATCCTTGCTTCTTTGCGGGCCATGCCCAATATGCTGGTGTTGCGTCCGGCCGATGCCATTGAAATGGCGGAGTGCTGGGCCATTGCCTTGGCGCACAAGAGCGGGCCGGTGTCGCTGATTTGCGCACGCCAGGCACTGCCCCTGTTGCGCCAAGATACGGCAGAGGTCTGTCAGCGAGGGGCATACCTCATCAAAGACGTGGCAGATCGACACATCACGCTGCTGGCCACTGGTTCGGAAGTTGCCATTGCCGTGCAGGCGGCGGCAATGCTTGCCAGCCAAGGCGTGGCGGCAGCGGTGGTGAGCATGCCCTCATGGGAGTTGTTTGCGCAGCAAAGCCCTTCTTATCAACAGCAGGTGCTGGGGGTGGATACCCCGCGCATCGCCATTGAAGCGGCTTGCCAATTTGGCTGGGAGCGTTGGCTCACTGCCTATACTGACAAAAGTTTTGATTTTGTCGGCATGTCTGACTTTGGGCTTTCGGGTGCCTCTGAAGCCTTGTACCAACACTTTGGCATTACCGCAGAAAACGCGGTGGCCAAAGCCTTAGCCTTAATTCATTTCTAGGAGACCATATGAAATTCACCTTCGCTGTACTTGCTTCTGCATCCGCACTTGCACTGTCTGCCACTGTTGTCGCGCAGACCAAGCTCACCCTCGGTCATGGCGCTGCGCTGAGCAATCCGCGCCACGAAGCCTCACTACTGTTCGCTAATAAAGTCAAAGAAAAATCTGGCGGCAAGATCGAAGTACAGGTGGCGCCCAGTGCCCAGCTGGGTGACGATGCCGCCATGGTGACCGGACTGCGCTCGGGCAGTATCGATATGTCGGCCAATTCGCAAGGCGCCTTGGCCAATGTGGTGCCCGAGTACGCTGCTTTTGGTATGCCGTTTTTGTTTGGCAGCCTGAACGCCGCCTGGAAAGTTCTTGACGGTCCGGTGGGCAAGGAGCTCGCAGCCAAGAGCGAAGAGAAAGGCATGGTGGTGCTGGGCTATTGGGACAACGGCATTCGCCACATGTCCAACAGCAAAAAGCCGATCTTGGCACCCGCTGATTTAAGTGGCCTCAAAATGCGCACCCCACCAGATGCCGTCACTGTCGACATCATGAAAGCAGTGGGGGCTGATGCACAGCAAATCAAATTCTCCGAACTCTACGTGGCCTTGCAACAAGGGGTGGTCGATGGTCAGGAGAACCCCTTGATGAACATCCATGCCTCCAAGCTGCATGAGGTCAACAAGTTCATCTCCTTGACCGGGCACAAATACGAAATGACACCCTTCCTCATGAGCAAACGCACCTGGGACAAGCTCTCTGCCGCCGAGCGCAAAATCATTCAGGATGCCGCCCTGGAAGCCACTGCCCTGCAGCGCAAACTCTCTGCCGAATCAGATACCAAACTGGAAGCAGAACTGAAAGCTGCTGGTGTGCGCGTGGACAAAGTCAACCAGGCGCCTTTTGCTAAAGCCACCGAAAGCGTGACCGCCAAGTGGATATCTTCCCCTATCGGCGATTATGTGAAAAAAGTGGTTGCTGCCGCACAAGCTAAATAAGCCATAAGCCAGGTAGAAAATGAAACCTCTCGCCTTGCTGTTTGCGGCTTTAAGCCGTGGTTTGAATCAACTCTGCTTCGCTATTGCTGCGATCAGCATGGGCGTGATTTTTGTGGTGCTGTCCATCAATGTGTTCATGCGCTATGGCCAATGGGGCAGCATCAGACTGTTTGAAGAGTTGCCCGAATTGCTTTTCCCCTGGTTGGTGGCTGCCTGCGTTGGCTTGGCCGCCCTGCACGCTGCCCACATCAGTGTGCAGCTTGTCATCGATAAAGTGTCGCCCGCGCTAAAAAAATGGATGTTGATTTTTTGCGCCCTCATCACCATCGCGCTTTATCTTTACTGTCTGTATATCGTTGCCGATCTTTTTCCCATTGTCAAGGATGAAAAATCCCCCATTCTGGGGGTAAGCCTAGGCACTACCTACGCCGCCATGAGCTTGCTGTTCTTCACTTTGGTGGTAGACCAAATCAGCGAAATTTTCCGTCAATTCGACCACTTGCCGCGTGTGGCTCAGGTGCAAGTGGTGCAGCAGGGGGCAGCATGAGCGCTGTGTTGATTGTGCTGTTTTTTTTACTGGCGCTCGCGGCCCTGCCGGTCGCCCACGCATTGTTGGCTGCCTGTGCCGTGGTCGTCGTGAGTATGAACCCCAAAGTGGCGAACGTGCTGGTCGAGCAAATGGTGGCGCAGTCGCAAAGCTTTCCCTTAATCGCCATTCCATTTTTCATGCTCACCGGCAGCCTCATCATGGGCGGCAAGCTCGGTCAATACTTGATCAAGCTGGTCACGCTCATGGTCGGGCGTTACCACGGTGGTCCGGCACAAGTGGGCGTGCTCTCCTCCACCATTTTTGGGGGCGTCTCAGGCTCGGCAGTGGCTGATGCTTCGGCCATTGGTTCGCTGCTGATTCCCTGGCACAAACGTCTGGGTTACCCTGCCGCCTTCTCTGCTGCCACTTTGGCTTCAGCGGCCACGATTGATATTCTGATTCCGCCGTCAATCCCCTTTATTCTTTACGCCCTTGCTTCTGGTGCATCGATCGGGGCTTTGTTTTACGCCGGCATCTTTCCCGGCATACTGCTGTGCGTGGCGTTCATGGCGGTGTGTTATTTTGTCGGTCGCGCGCGCAATTTTCCGCGTGTGCAAGAGGTCATGAATCGGCAGGAGTTGTGGACATTGCTGTACTACTCACTGCCCGCATTGGTGATGCCCGTGCTCATCATCGTGCTCTTGCGCTTTGGTATTGCCACACCCACCGAGGTGGCCATTATTTCCACGCTGTACGCTGGCCTCACCTCTATAGCCATTTACCGTGATTTGACCCTGGCACGCATCAAACATGCAGTGCTTGAATCGGCGGTCGCCACCGGCGTGGTCATGCTCATCATCATGACCTCCAGCGTGGTGGGTTGGCTCATCACCCTGGACCAGCTTCCGGCGGCCTTCACGGCGTTTGCCAAAGAGGTGTTGGGCGAAAAATGGTTGATCATCCTGGCGATGAATCTGCTCATGCTGGTGGTAGGCATGTTCATGGACCTGCCCGCAGCGGTGTTGTTATTGGCCCCCATTTTTGTGCCTCTGGCTGCCTCTATCGGCATGGACAGTGTGCAGCTCGGGGTGATGATGGTGGTGAATCTTGCCATTGGCCTGTACACCCCACCGGTAGGCACCACCTTGTTTATCACCAGCTCTGTAGCAGGAGTGAAAATCGGCGAGACCGTAAAAGAGCTGGTGCCCTTTTATGCGGTGGCCTTGGTGGTATTGCTGATCGTGAGTTATGTGCCGGCTTCGATACTGCGGTAAGTTTAGTCAGGGGTCTTGACTGTTTCTAAGACCAGCGCAGCTGCTCTTCCCCCGGCCATGTGTGACCGGGAGAAGAGCATGCGTGATGGGGCTTGTCGATTGGATGTTCTCGCACGCCGCGCCCCCTGTTCCTGCTTCACTTGCCTGTAGACAGCGCCTGCATTTCCGCGTAAAGGTCGGCTTTGCCTTCAAAGCCTATCCCGGGGAGCGCCGGTAGCGTGACATAGCCGTTTTCCACCCGCACACCGTCCGGAAATCCGCCATACGGTTGGAACAGATCCGGGTAAGATTCATTGCCGCCCAGGCCCAGTCCGGCAGCAATGGCCAGTGACATCTGGTGCCCGCCGTGGGGAACACATCGGCTTGCCGACCAGCCGTAATCGCGCAGCATGTCCAGCGTGCGCAGATACTCGACCAGGCCATAACTGAGCGCACAATCAAACTGCAACCAGTCGCGGTCCTTGCGCATTCCGCCATGACGAATCAGGTTGCGCGCATCCTGCATGGAAAATAAATTTTCACCTGTTGCCAGGCTGCCGGCGTAGGATTCACCCAGTGCCGCCTGCAACTCATAGTCCAACGGGTCACCTGCCTCTTCATACCAGAACAGAGGGTATTGCGACATGGCCTTGCCGTAGGCGATGGCCGTCTTCAAATCAAAACGACCATTGGCATCCACGGCCAGTTGCTGGCCCGGCGAGAGCATTTTCAGTATGGCCTCTATGCGTTCACAATCTTCTGCCAAAGGCGCGCCGCCTATCTTCATTTTGACTACAGAGTAGCCACGGTCGAGATAGCTTTGCATTTCGTCGCGCAGGCCTTGCACGCCCTTATTGGGTTGGTAGTAACCGCCAGCGGCATAGACAAATACCTTGGGATTGGCCGCTTTGTTGCCGTACTGTTTTGCCAGCAAGTCGTGCAGTGGGCACTCGGCAATCTTGGCCACTGCATCCCACACGGCCATGTCTATAGTACCCACCGCCACCGAGCGTTCGCCGTGGCCGCCAGGCTTTTCATTGCTCATCATGCAGGCCCAGATTTTATGTGGGTCGAGGTTATCACCGGTATCGTTGATGAGCGCGTCAGCCTCTGCTGCCAGGAGGCGCGGACGAAACCGATCGCGTATCAGTTGTCCCTGACCGTAGCGACCGTTCGAGTTAAAGCCATAGCCAATGACCGGTTTGCCGTTACGGACCACATCGGTCACCACGGCCACCAGGCTTAGGGTCATCTTGGAAAAATCAATATAGGCGTTGCGAATATCAGACTTGATGGGGCGGGTGGATTCAAGAATGTCAATAATTTTCATTGAGTTGGGTAGATTGAATTTAGAGTGAAGAGCCGCCGCAAATTTGCAAATTTTGTCCGGTCACGGCGGCTGCAGGAGTGGAGAGTAAGTAGGCAATGAGCGAGGCCACCTCGGCAGGCTCAATATACCGCCCTATGGGCGGTAATTTTGGGCTGCTGCTGGCACGGGTGGTGCTTTGCAGCATGTTGGTATTGCTTGCCGCTGGCGAGACCACATTCACGGTGATGCCACTGCTGGCCAGCTCCATCGCCCAGCTGCGGGCCAGGGCGATCAGGGCTGCTTTTACGGCGGCATATTGACTGCGCTGTGCCATGCCTTGCGCCACACGACTGCCCAGGAGCACGATACGCCCATGCTGACGGGCCTGCATGAGAGGCAACAATGCCTGTGAAACAAGGGTGGCCACCTGTACATGCAAGCGCCACATTGCTTCGCCTTCGGTGATTTTCAGTTCTGACAGCGAACCGGTGTGCATTTGTCCGGC
>JBDKJU010000265.1:0-3160 GCA_039796435.1 Pseudomonadota bacterium
CAGCTGGTCAAGCGCTATGTGCGCAAAGCCTTTGAGCAGGAAATTCTCAAGCAACAAAACCGGCAATAGTCAGCCCATGCGGTGTTGCTTGCTCATGCCAGCCAGATTTAGGTATTAACGCAGCTTGCGGGGGCGCAGGGCGGCGTGATTCCAGTCATACAAAGCCTGATACAGTGCGGTTTCAAACGCGGTGCCATCAAAGGCATCATAGGCTTTGAAGTGATGGGGAAACAAAGTCTGGTCTGATGCCTTGCTGCCGGGGATGGGAGAAAAAAATCTGGCTCCTTGTTTCAAGGCTTCTTGCATAACGGCTTTGGCCTCACCGTAGCTCGGCAATTGATGCGGTAAATCCAAGCTGGCTGGGTTGAACTCGGCCAAGCCCCAGCCCGGGCTGTGTTTGGCAATCTGCTCAAACAGGCGACCGCCAGCGACGAGTGGCGTGCCATTGCCCAGTGGTCGCCCGTAGGCAAGCAAGCCGATGGTCGCTTTGTGGGTCTGACTGCCCACGGCGCCTGCCACGGATATGCCTGCTTGATCAGACCAACCCCGAATCGGATCATCAAGCTGCAAGGCAATGCTGTTGTCGTTGACCCCCAAGGAACTCACCAAATCCTTCAGCGGAAAACCTGCCTCTACCGCCCAAGCAGTGAGGTCTGCGACGTGTTGTGCGACCAGATGCCGCTTGAACACTACCCATTGCTGGTACCAAGGATCAGCGGCATCCAGCGCCCCTCTCGGCGCATCCACCTCTGATAACTGCGCCCACTGTTTTTTGGCGAGATGATTGATCTCTACCAAGTTAAGCGCTGGGTTTGCCCCCAAACCCTTGAGCACCCCAGAGCTGGCGTAGGCTCCGGTATGGGTCAGCCACTCGCGAAATTGCCTTAGCGTAGACGGGTTGTAGTCATACCACTGGGTGTCTTTAAACCAGGGATTGATGGTGTTGTCGGGATCAAGCGAAATCCGCACGGACGCACTGGGGTGCTCGGCCATGCGCTGCAAAATCGTCTTTACTGCCGCTTGCAGGTTGCGTTTTTTATAGCGACGAAAAGCCTCGTTGTACACATTCAAACTCATCATGCGCGCCAATTGTGGTTCTGCATACGAGCCAGACAGGCCTTTAATAGCGTCATCAGCCTCAGCCTTACCCTGCTGATTCCACTGCACAGCGCTCACCTCATTTTCCAGCTCGTCCACCACATCCCAGCCGGGCAGAGGGAAGACCGCATCTGCCCATACCCCGCCATCGAGGGTCAGCATTAAGGGGGCCTGTAGGCGTTTGGCCAAACTGAGCGACTCATTCAGGGAAGCATAAACATGTTGCTGCTTGGGCTCAAAGCCACTGCGCGCCTTGAAATCTGCATCAAAAGCAAAATCCTGTGCCCGCCCGAGTGTGTGTCGCAGATACTCCACCCTCACTCTGAGGCCCATTTTCACACACGCCAAATCCAGTGACTTCAATGGTCGGGCAAGATAATTCACCGCGTCATTGCGACTGATCATGCCCCCATCAATCGCCCAGTACACCGTGCGCAGTGCTTGTGGGCAGGCGCTCTTGGCTTGCGTGATCTTGGGCAGCAGCAAAGGACCAGGCAGTTCAAAAGTGCGTCCATCGCGCATGGTCACACGGAACACGCTGCGCATCGGTACATGACTGTTGAGTTCAAATGCCACTTGCTTGGCCTGAAATACTTCCCCCACCTGCAGAATTGATGGTTGCAAATCTCGTTTTGGAGTGACGTCGCGCACTGGCGGCTGATAGCTTTGCTGACTTTTTGTGTGCACCAAACTTGCCAGCTTGTCCTTACCGAGCCACTGTTCTACTGCTGCAATTTTGTCTTCATGCGCCACCCATACAGAGACATCATGACGTTCTGCAGGCCACCACAGATGTTCGCTATCGTACTCAAACACGGGCGTATCGTTGCGCACCAAGGGCCCCGCCACCACCTGCGTGCTGCCGCCGGCCTGAGTGAAGTGCAGTTGCAAGGGGTATTCTCCACGCGGCAGGCTTTGCACCGGCAAAACAAAATCAAAACCAGAGTGGCGGGCATGTGCTGCTTGGGGAAACACCGCCGCCACATCAGCTCGCGATCGCTTCACCTCTTGTTCTGCCACTTTCTTGCCTTGCGCAAACACGGCAAGTTGTAAAGGCAAGTCTGCAAAGGCCCAACCACTCAGGATATTGCGTCCGTTCAATACCCAAGTCTCCTGGCGGTCTATGTCATGCTTTAGGCGCAAAGGTAGCTTGTATTGAGTCAGCACTTTTGCACCACGGGCGATTTCCATCGACCCCACCAATGCGTGTTCGAGTTCCAAACGAAAACCACTGTGTGCCGCGCGCGGGCAATGTGGAAACACCTGCGCCACGTCCTCACGCTGAAGCCCGGGTTCAAAAGCTATGTTGCTTGTCCCGACACGCAAATGCAGTGGCGGCTGCAAAGTCGCCGGCATGACCCAGCCCTCGATCAACAGGCGGCTTTTCCCGGCCTCGTTGTTGATCTCTACCCGATCGATGGCGGCCTGATGAGCGCAGCGATTGGCTTTGTTCAGACCGTATCGCACCCCATACGCGCACAGCCCCAGCAAGAAAAACCCCACGACAAAACCTAAAAAAACTCGATTGCGCATCACACTCATGTGTTTGATTCTAGCTCCTGTGTTTTTCTTCGCTAAGAAATTTATAATGGCAGGCTATCCAAATTTGCTATGACCCTCGCCAAAAGCTTTGAACCCAGTGCCATTGAGCACCGCTGGGGCCCGTTCTGGGAACAACAACCTTACTTTCAGCCTCGCAAAACCCAAATTGCTGAGGCCTTGAATTTTTCTATTCAACTGCCCCCGCCCAATGTCACGGGAACGCTGCACATGGGGCATGCCTTTAATCAAACCATCATGGACAGCTTGACGCGCTACCACCGCATGCTGGGCCACAACACCCTGTGGGTGCCAGGCACCGACCATGCCGGCATTGCCACTCAGATAGTGGTGGAGCGCCAGTTACAGGCACAAGGCAAGACCCGTCAAGAGCTCGGACGCGAGGCTTTTGTGGGCAAGGTGTGGGAGTGGAAAAAGCAATCGGGCGACACCATCACCAACCAGATGCGTCGACTCGGGGCGAGCGTCAGCTGGCCGCATGAATACTTCACCATGGATGAGA
>JBDKJU010000266.1:0-4985 GCA_039796435.1 Pseudomonadota bacterium
CGACTTCACCGTGTTAAATCTGTTTGCCTTGAGCCAAGGTATGCTGACTTTCTCAGGCCCCATGGCTGCGAGTGATTTCGGTCACCCACACAACGACCCTTGGACTGAAAGCGAATGCTGGCGCACCCTAGCGAGCTTGGGGATGCGAGTGAAGGTGGAAGCACAAAACCCCTACCAAGGCAAAACCGACGGCATACTCTGGGGCAGCAATTTATCCAATATCGTGCACCTACTCGGCACCCCCTATTTTCCTTTTGTGCAGAATGGTATTTTGCTGCTTGAAGACATAGGTGAAGAGGCTTATGCCATAGACCGCATGTTGATGCAGCTGCACCATGCGGGAATCCTTAAGCAACAAAGAGCCTTGATTTTCGGGCACTTCAACGGCGTAGACTCCCACACCGAGGCAGCCCGGGCTTACCCACACGGAGCTCTGGCAGAGGTTTGGCGCACCCGCCTAGACATACCTGTGGTCACAGGTTTTCCCTTTGGTCATGTGGCCTATAAAGCCACCCTGCCGATTGGCAAAACCGCCGTGCTTGACATCAACCCTGAACACTACACCTTAGAAGTGCAGTAATAAACGGTTCAATTAAAGATGCAACAAACCCTGCTTGGCCATGAAGAGAATCAGCAAACCAAAGACAATACGGTACCAAGCGAAGGGTTTCAGGGTATTGCTGGCGACATAGCGTATCAAGGTCTTGATCACCAGCAAGGCCACCAAAAACGACACCCCACCGCCGACCAAAAACGCCGGCACATCCGCCACTGACAACAAGGCGCGCTCTTTGTAGAGCGAATACAAGCCCCCCGCAATCAGCGTTGGCACGCCGAGAAAAAATGAAAACTCGGTGGCGGCCTGACGCGACAACCCAAACAACATCCCACCCACAATACTTGACCCAGACCGGCTCATGCCAGGAAACAGGGCAAAAGCCTGAGCAATACCGCATTTAAGGGCATCCATAGCCCCCATCTCATCCACAGAGTTGATGCGGGCTGGCACCTCTCTACGGCCATCGCGCTCGACATAAAAAATGATCAAAGCCCCAACGATGGAAGCAGCAGCCACCCCCAAGGGGTTAAATAAAACTGACTTGATGGCTTTTTGAAACAACAAGCCCAACACGGCGAGGGGCATGAAGGCAATGGCAAGATTCAACCAAAAACGCTGCGCCCTAGGGTCAGAAGCTACCCCGCGTGCAGCCCCCCAAAAACGCTGCCGATAGACCCAGATGACGGCAAAAATAGCGCCTGTCTGGATGGCAATTTCAAACACCTTGCCCTTCTCATCGTGCACCCCCAATATGGACGCAGCCACGATGAGATGGCCAGTGGAGGAAATAGGCAAAAACTCGGTCACGCCCTCGACGATGCCCAAAAGCACGGCAATCCACAAGGGCATGGCCAACATTACTTGCCACCCATCAAAATTTTCAGACCTTGAGAGATCATGTCACCGTGGTTGTCTGGTACATTGCCTTTCGGGGTCATCTGATTGATGAGCTCGGGCAATAAATTCGCCAAACCGCCTCCGACTTGTTGCGGGCTTAAACCAAACTGCTGTCCCAGCGCTCCCAGTTGCCCAGAGCCCAGCACCTGCATGATCTGATCTGCGGATACGCCCATATTGGCGCCCGTGCCTACCCAAGACTGGGCTTGTTGATTCATGCCGCCGTGCTTGAACATATCGAGCAAACCAGTGAGTCCACCATTCTGCTGCATCAGTTGAAACGCAATGTTCATGAGTGGATTGCCACCACCAACGCCTGCACCGCCGCCGCCAGCCCCACCCAGCACGCTGCCCAAGATATTGCCCAGACCGCCACCACCGCCAGCGTTACTGGACAAGACGTTGTTGATCACACCACCGATAACTGAATCTAACAAGCTCATGAGTTTTCCTTAAAAAAATAAGTGTAACGCAAATACTGCAGACAAGATGACAGAAATGTTCGTGCCTTATTTTTTGTCTTTGCGGGCCAAATCAATGACCTGATTCAGGGCATCAATAAACCCATCATTGCCATTACTGATCTTGCTCGGCGCCGTCATAAAACGCCCATTCACCACCACGCTGGGCACGCTCTCAATCTTGTAGTCTTGCACTAAGGTTTTGGCGCGGTTGAGTTTGCTGTTGATAGTGAAAGACTTGTAAATGCCGTCCACTTTGTCTTTATCGAGCCCCTTTGCTGTGGCCCATTCCAAAAAGACTTTGGCATCGTTTAATTTTTTGTTTTCCACATGAATGGCGTTGAACACATCATGCGCCAATTTATTTTCCACCCCCAAATTTTCAAGGGTGAAATACGCTTTGGAAAAGCCCTCCCAAGACGGATTAAACACCACCGGGATACGACGAAAATGCACGTCTGGTGGCAGCTTTGCCAGCCACTTCTGGATGTGGGGTTCGAGTGACTGACAGTGTGGGCAGCCAAAGGAGAAAAACTCGATCACTTCGATTTTGTTGCCGGAGTCGGTTGGAAAAGCCTTAGGATATTTGTTGTACTCCTTGCCTTCGGTGAGCGCCGCAAAACCAGGCGCTGACAGCGCACCCAAGACGGTGGCCAAAGCAAGAGAGAGGATGGTACGACGTTGCATGTTGACTCCAGAATAGATAAAGATGGACAGATTAAAAAAACGTGAGAATAGATCGGCAGTTGACTTGGAGTGCGCTCATTCAGTTTTTCACTAAATTGGCCTCAAGTCCGTTTTTAGCCAACTCGGCACGGGCACTGCCCGCCTCATCGCTACGCGCATACGGGCCCAAACGCAGACGATACAAGGTTTTGCCCTCACGCTCCACGGTGCTGATTTTGCCTTCCTGCCCAAGCAAAGCCAGACGAGCGCGCTGATTTTCAGCCTCTTCTCGATTCGCATAGGCACCGATCTGAATAAAAAAGTTCCCCGCATCGGCGCCTGCTGCGCTCGTGCTTGGTGTTTGAGCCACTGGCGCTACAGAGGCCGGCAATGCTGGCGCAAGGGTGGGCGCACTGGCACTCGCGGCAGAGGGGCTGATGATCGTGGGGTTGCCCGCCAGCTCGGCAGGCGCAGCGCCTGCTGTTTGCGAGGCTGCGGGGGGGGATGCTGGCGCGGAAGGGATGGCGAGCAATGGCGCTTGCACCTCCGGCTTGCGAAAGCCGCTATTGCCCTTCAAGGTGAAATACGCCACCAATGCCGCGATCAACAAGCCTAAGCCAAGGCCAATCAAAATACCCAATACGGTGTTGCCGTTCTGCGCTTTCATTTCGGATCTCTCACCTTCTCACATTCTCTCGGGGGCCGACACACCCAGTAAGGCCAGCGCTCCGCGAATCACTTGCCCACAACACGCCACCAAACGCAGGCGTGAGGTTTGCAAGTCCGCATTGGCAACCAAAAACTGTTCGGCGTTGTAGTAACTGTGGAATTGTGCCGCCAACTCACGCACATAGTTGACCAACAAATGCGGCGACAGTTCGCTGCAGGCAGCGCGCACCGCATCAGGGTAATCTGCCAATAAGCGTGTCAAGGCGATTTCATGTTTGCTGTGCAAAAGTTCTGCGCGAAAAACACCGCTTTGTGTTCCTACCTTGGCCAACACTTGGCAGTGCCGTGCATGTGCATACTGCACGTAGTAAACGGGATTTTCTTCTGATTGTTTTTTGGCCAAATCCAGATCAAAAGTGAGCTGAGAATCATGCTTGCGCATCAAGAAAAAAAAGCGCACCACATCAACGCCCACTTCGTCAATCAAATCACGCAGCGTGTAGTAATCACCCGCGCGTTTGGAAAACTTAACCTCCTGACCGTCGCGCACCACCATCACCATTTGATGCAACACATAATCAGGAAAACCCTCTGGCACACCGATCTCAAGGGCCTGCAAACCCGCACGCACCCTGGCCAAGCTGCCATGGTGGTCGGCCCCAAGCTCGGTGATCACGCGGTGAAAACCGCGCTCAAACTTACTCTGATGGTAAGCAATATCTGGCACAAAATAGGTGTAGCCCTTGCCATCCGAACGCAACATCACCCGATCTTTGTCATCACCATAATCGGAGGTTTTCAACCACAGCGCGCCATCCAGTTCATAGGTCTTACCATTGGCTTTAAGCCTTTGCACCGTCGCCTCCACCTTGCCTTCGGTGTACAGTGAGCTCTCTAAAAAATAGTGATCAAACTTGACACGATAGGCCTGCAGGTCATCGTCTTGTACCTGCCTTAAGGCAGCGACCGCAAATTTACGAATCGCTTCCGCATCATCGGCATCTCCCCCTTGCGACAAAAACGACTGCGCCAGTTCGCCGATGTAGCTGCCCTGATAGCCCTTTTCAGGAAAAGGATAATCAGGCGTGCCTACCTGCCGGGCACGAGCCTGCACCGACTGAGTAAGCATATTGATTTGTTCGCCCGCATCGTTGTAGTAAAACTCACGATAGGCAGCCCAACCATTGGCCGCCAAAATAGAGGCCAACACATCACCAATGGTGGCCGCACGTCCATGGCCCACATGCAAAGGGCCGGTGGGATTGGCGGAAACAAACTCGACCATGAAGGGCTTTTGTGCCCCATCCTGGTTATGGCCAAAGCCAAGACCTTGCGCCTCAATTGCATCCAACACAGCAAACAAGGCTAGGGGGCTTAAAGTGAAATTGATAAACCCGGGGCCAGCGATATCGGCTTTGGCTATAAGGTGATTCGTTGGCAGGCAATTGACCAATTCCTGCGCCAAGGCGCGCGGGTTTTTGCCCTGAGTTTTGGCCAATTGCAAAGCAATAGTACAGGCGTAGTCGCCGTGCTCAGCCTGCTTGGGTCGCTCCAAAGCCAGTTTGGGTGCTTGAAGGCCAAGCGCTGCAAGCGCCTGCTGTATTAACGTCAGAAGCGCTTCTTTGGCGCTCGTGGAGGTAACGGGGGTGGCGGATGTGGTAAGGGGTAAGGAATGGGGCAAATTCATTACCGCCTATTTTATTCTGCTTCCTTTTTTAAAGCCTGTTTTAAAG
>JBDKJU010000267.1:0-4760 GCA_039796435.1 Pseudomonadota bacterium
GCACCACCGCAAAGCACGGCTTGTTCGCCAAAGAGGTCAGTCTCTGTCTCTTCTTTGAAATTGGTCTCGATAATGCCGGCCTTGCCACCGCCATTGGCCATGGCATAAGACAGAGCCAAGTCACGGGCCTTACCGCTTCTGTCTTGATGCACCGCCACCAAGTGGGGCACGCCACCACCTTGTGTGTAGGTGGAACGCACGGTATGACCAGGGGCCTTGGGCGCCACCATCCACACGTCCAAGTCAGCACGTGGTACCACTTGGTTATAGTGAATATTAAAACCATGCGCAAATGCCAAAGAAGCACCTTGCTTGGCATTGGGGGCGACATTATTGTTGTAAACCTCGGCGATCTGCTCATCAGGCAACAAAATCATGACCACGTCTGCGGCCTTGACTGCCTCATTCACTTCGAGCACATTCAGACCGGCCTTGCCCACTTTGTCCCAGCTGGCTCCCCCTTTGCGCAGGCCAACAACGACTTTGACACCGCTGTCGTTCAAATTTTGTGCATGTGCATGACCTTGGCTACCATAACCAATAATGGCGACCGTCTTGCCCTTGATGAGGGAAAGATCACAGTCCTTGTCGTAAAAAACTTTCATTGCTGTTCCTTTAAAAATATAAATTTAGGCTCTTAAAATTCGTTCGCCACGACCCACGCCACATGCACCAGTGCGCACTGTTTCGAGGATAACTTCTTTGTCAATGGCCTGCAAAAACGCATCAAGCTTGGCGCAATCGCCGGTGAGTTCTATGGTGTAGCTGCGATCGGTCACGTCGAGAATACGGCCACGGAAAATATCCGCCATGCGCTTCATCTCTTCACGCTCTTTGCTGCCTGCGCGCACCTTCACCAACATGAGCTCGCGCTCAATGTGGTGACCTTCGGTGATGTCTACAATCTTCACCACTTCAATCAGTTTGTTCAGTTGTTTGGTGATCTGTTCAATCACATCATCTGAACCATGCGTGACGATGGTCATGCGCGACAGCGTAGGGTCTTCAGTGGGCGCGACCACTAAAGAGTCAATGTTGTAGCCACGTGCAGAAAAAAGACCCACCACGCGTGACAAGGCGCCAGGTTCGTTTTCAAGTAATACGGAGAGTATGTGTCTCATCTTACAGCTCCTCCGCCATGATGATTTCAGTCAGACCCTTGCCGCCCGGAACCATAGGGAAGACATTTTCTGATTGGTCGGTAATGAAGTCAAGGAAGTAGAGCTTGTCTTTTTCTTTGATGGCCTCAGCAAGGGCGTTGCGCACGTCATGAGGCTTGGTGATTTGCAAGCCGCGATGGCCGTAAGCCTCAGCCAGCTTGACAAAATCAGGCAAGGCATCCATATAGCTCTCCGCATAGCGGTTGCCGTAGAAGAACTCCTGCCACTGGCGCACCATGCCGAGATAACGATTATTCAAATTCACAATCTTGACCGGGATGTGGTACTGTTTGCAGGTGGACAGCTCTTGTATGCACATCTGTATGCTGGCCTCCCCAGTGATGCAGGCCACAGTGGACTCAGGGTGCATGAGCTGTACCCCCATGGCGTAAGGCAAACCCACGCCCATTGTGCCAAGACCACCGGAGTTGATCCACTGCCTCGGATGCTTAAATTTGTAGTACTGTGCTGCCCACATCTGATGCTGGCCCACATCCGAGGTCACGTAGGCATCGCCCCCCGTGAGTTCGTATAAAGTTTCAACCACGTATTGTGGTTTGATGAGCTCGTCAGATTTTTTATACGACAAAGAGTTTTTGGCACGCCACCCGTCGATGGTAGACCACCATTTTCTCAAGTGCTCGGCATCTGGTTTCTCGCTGCAGGCATCCAAAAGCTTGCTGATTTCGTCCAACACGTCGGCAACATAGCCCACCACGGGCACATCTACCTTGACGCGCTTGGAAATAGAGCTGGGGTCAATGTCGATGTGAATGATTTTGCGGCCTTCGCGGAAAAAATGCGAAGGGTTACCAATCACGCGGTCATCAAAACGTGCCCCGACTGCAAGCAAAACATCACACTCTTGCATGGCATGATTGGCCTCGTAAGTGCCATGCATGCCCAACATGCCAAGAAAATGTTTATCCGTGCCTGACAGCCCCCCCAGACCCATGAGGGTGTTGGTGCAGGGGAAGCCGAGCTTGTGCACCAGTTTGGTCAACTGCGTGCTGGCATTGCCCAATACCACGCCGCCACCGCTGTAAATAAGCGGGCGCTTGGCATTGAGCAGCATCTGCACTGCTTTTTTAATTTGTCCTGCGTGTCCGCGAATAGTGGGCTGGTAAGAACGCATTTCAACGTTCACCTCAGCATAGTTTTTGTATTCGCATTTGTTTGCCGTCACGTCTTTGGGAATATCCACTAACACAGGCCCAGGACGACCAGTGTTGGCGATATAAAAAGCTTTTTTCATCACTGCCTGCAGGTCTTTGACATCCTTGACCAGGAAGTTATGCTTGACACAGGGACGCGTGATGCCCACGGTGTCACACTCCTGAAAGGCATCCTGTCCGATGGCATGGGTGGGCACCTGTCCGGTGATGACCACCATCGGTATAGAGTCCATATAAGCAGTGGCGATACCGGTGACCGCATTGGTCACCCCAGGCCCTGAGGTCACCAAGCCAACTCCGACTTTGGTGCTTGAACGGGAATAAGCGTCCGCCGCGTGTATCGCGGCCTGCTCGTGCCGCACCAGAACATGCTTGACCTTGTCTTGTTTGAAAAATTCGTCGTAAATATTGAGCACTGCCCCGCCGGGGTAACCAAAAACGTATTCCACGCCTTCGTCGGCTAGGCACTTGAGCACTATTTCAGCGCCAGTGAATTGTGACATTTGAATGAATTCCTTAAGTTGGTCGTGCTCCATGGGTAACTTTGCACGCTCAAGGCAAAAAAAGGGGGTGTTCAGGTTGTTAGATGTCGCGCCAAATGCAAGGCCGCGCTTGTGGCGCAGCGGACAGACACTTGGCCGCCTTCGTGAAGCCCATCTCCACGTGGATTATGACCAACGACAAATCATCACCTAGCCAGCCATTATAGCTTTTTTAAAGAGCTAATATCTTCATATTGTCTGCACAGTCTGCGCCTACACTACGTTTCTTCTTCATCACTCAAGGAAAGATATGATGCGTCCCTGTTATTTTGTCAGCACCCTAGCCTTCGTCGGACTGACTCATTTTGCCGCTCTAAGCAGCGCCCACACCATTATTTCTGCCTTGGAAAATCCAGCCGCCGCAAGCAATCAGTCTGGCATTGGCATGTTTAGTGGCTGGGCCTGTAATGCGCTCAGCGTCGAGATTCAAATAAACAACGGCAGTAAGCTCAAAGCCGCCTATGGCACCGCGCGTTCGGACACCAACAACGTCTGCGGCAATACGGGTAATAATGGGTTTGGACTTCTGTATAACTTTAATACCTTAGGCAAAGGCACACATTCGGCGCAATTGTGGGTCGATGGTGAGCCAGCGGGCAGCCCTGTCAGCTTTACCGTGACCACTCCCAATGGCGAGTTTGCCACTGGCTTGTCTAAAACCGTGAGTGTCAGTGACTTTCCCAGCAGCGGTCAAACCACCACTTTGGTATGGCAACAGGCCATGCAGAATTTTGCCATTGCCAGCATCAGTGGCACAGCGACCGCGCCTAGCACCTCCGGCGAGCGCACTTTGGATAATTGCAGCACCACATCAGTGGGCAATGTACCTGCTTTTTACACCAAATATTTCAAGTGTGTTGACCTGTCGATGAGTAATGGAAATGTGGTGATCAAAACCCGCAGCCTACCGCCACACAAAAGTAACTACTACGGCAGCAGCAGCCCGAACTACACCCCATTTGACACCTCGCGTGGCAGTGCCTACCATGCCAACCCAAATACGCTGGCAGAAACCGCCGTGACCATGACTGTCCCAAGCAATCCAGTGGCCCGTGGTCTTAGCATCACCACCGCCATGGTAGATAAAGTGGCGGGCACCAACCCCAATGAGTACACGGGCAGCCCGCAAGGTATTGCCATTGACAGCGTGCAGCTATTCCATGGCGTGGCAGCTCCCACAGACAGCATTGACAATGAGGCCTACACATTTGATAACTACAACGCCCATCCCGCGGGCAGCAATTACCACTACCACACGGGCAGCAAAGGGCCACTTGAAGTATTAAAAAAACTAGGTCTAATCACCACCACGGTGGTGGGCAGTGCCGAAATGGAACTCTTTGGCATGATGTGCGACGGTACCTTGTTCATGGGCTGTAAAGAGCTCAATGGTGCAGATGTCAACACCACCGACCTCGACGGACAAAACGGCCACAGGCACAATATCATAGACAAGGATGGCACTGTGCACTTCAGCGATCGTTACCATGTGCACGCCTGCCCAAGTAAATGGGTGGGCACTTTGGCTCGCCCCTACACCCCCGAGATTCAATACTACAACCTGTGCTCTGTTACCAAGCCTTGAGACTGCGGCTCAGGTTGCTCACCCTCGGCAGCTTAGCGGCGGCGAGCATAAATTACCTCTTGCAGCACGCTGAGCTGTTGCAAGAGGTGCTGTAATTGCGCTCTGTCCGCAAGCTCTAGCGTCAGATGCATATTCACCTGCCCTTGTTTGCGCACGCTGGACACTGCAGTGATGTGCACTCTGGCTTTAGAGATCAAATCAGACACATCACGCAACAAGTCTTCACGATCATTGGCCAATATTTGTACATCGACAGCAAATAAACGCTTGCCCAAGACGCCCCAATCTGCGGGTATCA
>JBDKJU010000268.1:0-2633 GCA_039796435.1 Pseudomonadota bacterium
GAGCATCATGAGCAGCGCATGCAAGAGATGTTGGCCGCCATGAGCGGACAACACACGGCCGCAGAGATGATGCCGGTGTTGTTTAAACGTGCGCTTGATGTGCATCAGACCTTCTTCGCCATTGTGGAGGCCATTGCCCACATGAACCACGGCTGGAAAAAAGGCCAACTTCACCGTACCCAAAATGAGCAAGGCGTGTACTTATTTTCAGTGCGAAAATAAATTTTTAAAAAAAATTGTGTCAGATTGTTGTGCTTGAAAAAATCACAGTGCGACTTATGTACTTACTCTCAATACAAAGACCGTAAGCACGGTAAGGACAGCAAGGACTATCATGAGTAAAGTAGTGACCCTTTATTTTTCCGGCTACGGCCACACCAAATATATTGCTGAAGCGGTGCATGCTGGCGCAGCGGCCGTCGCTGGTACGCAGGCACAGCTCATCGCGATAGACAAAAACGGGGACATCACCGCCGAGGCCTGGGACAGCCTGGCGCAAGCAGATGCCATTATTTTGGCTCCCCTACGTACATGGGCATGGCGGCTTGGCAGTTCAAGAAATTTGCCGATGCCTCGGCCAAGCCTTGGTTCACGCAAGCCTGGAAAGACAAACTCGCAGGCGGATTCACTAACTCGGCCACCATGAATGGTGACAAGCATTCCACCCTACACTTTTTTATTACTCTTGCTATGCAACACGGAATGCTGTGGGCAGGTTTAGGACTGATGCCCAGCAACAACAAGGCCGCAGACCGCAATGACCTCAACTTTGTAGGCGCGTACAGCGGGCTGATGACACAAACCCCTTCAGATGCCAATGCTGATGAAGTGTTGCCGGGAGATGTTGAGACGGCTAAGCGCTACGGTGCACGCATGGCTGAGTTAGCCAAGAAGTTTTAATAACTCAGCCAGACATTGTTTCTCTGTGCGCTTGCTGGTGTCTAGGCACAGTTCTGCCAAGGCATATAAAGGATCACGCACTTTGAGCAGCTCGCGCAACTCCACCATGGCGCTTGGACGCCCCGCCATGGGGCGCAAGTCACCCTGTTGAATCACTCTTTGCATGTAGTCCTCTGGTCTGGCCTTTAGCCACAGAACACAGGCTCTGCTGCGCAGCTCCTGGTAGATAAGCGGGTAATGCACCACGCTGCCGCCCGTGGCAATGATGTTGCTCGGGTGAGCGAGCAGTTGTGACAACACTTTTTGTTCATAACTGGCATAGCCCTCCGGGCCACTAAAGGCAAATATCTCAGCCAGAGACGAACCTGCCAGTTTTTCGATCTCAGCATCCACTTCAACAAACGGCCGTTTAAGCTGTTTTGCCAAGGCCTTACCCAAAGTGGTTTTGCCAGCGCCGCGCATGCCGATCAAGGCTATTGGGCGATTGCCTTGTGGCACCACATCAAACTCGGCCAGTAGCTTGGCCATGGGAAGATGAAATACCTGCAATACGCGGCGCAGAAGCAGGATAGAAATATTGCCTTCGCCATTTTCCAATTGCGCCAGATAGCGCTCCGACACCCCAGAGCTTTGCGCGACTTGCTTGCGGGTGAATTGGCTGCGTATGCGCAAGTCTTTTACACGTTCACCTAGGGCCAATAAAAACGCTTGCTCGGCCTGTTCGGAGGAGGGGGCAATGGGGCGTATGGTCATGTTGTCAATATTTGCTCATTGAATTATAATACACAAAATTTAAATTTTATGCAATAAAATGCATGTTGTTACGTGATCAACGGAGAAGCAATGAGCCACCTGAATGCCGCAATAGATCTGTTAATGCCGAATCTGGGCGCAGACAGAGCACAGAAAATTGCCTTTATAGATGATGAAACCAGCATCACCTATGCTGCGCTGGATGAGCGCAGCAGCCAGTTTGCGCATTTTCTGGGGCAGCTGGGAATACAGCGCGAACAACGCATTGCCTTGGTGATGCTCGATTGCATAGATTGGCCAGTGGTGTTTTTGGGCGCCATCAAGGCCGGCGTTGTCCCTGTGTGTCTGAACACCCTGCTGACCAGCAAAGACTATGCGTACATGTTCCAAGATGCCAGGGTGCAGGCGGTGTTCACTTCCACAGCGCTCTTGTCTGCAGTAACGCCAGCAGTAGCGGAAATGGCGGTAGCGACAGCTGCCACTACAGGGGCAAGGACAACCGCACAGACATCAACTGCAGTGCCAGTCTATACAGCAGGTGAACATCTTGGCGCACAGATTAGCCCGCAAGAAAAAAGTTTTACCGCGGTGCACACACATGCTGAAGAGCCTTGTTTCTGGTTGTACTCATCAGGTTCCACTGGGGCGCCCAAGGGCACGGTGCACAGGCACCACAGCTTGCGAGACACTGCGCGTTTGTATGCGCAGCCCATACTCGGCATTAAAGAAAATGATGTGGTGTTCTCTGCAGCTAAGTTATTTTTCGCTTACGGCTTGGGCAATGGCCTGAGCTTTCCCATGAGTGTGGGTGCTACGGGTATATTGATGAGTGCCCGACCCACGCCGGAGGCGGTGTTTGCCAAATTGCTCAAACACCAGCCCCATATTTTTTATGGTGTGCCCACCTTGTTTGCCGGCATGATGGCCAGTCCCATGCTGGCTACTTGCTGGGAGCAGGGCGGGGGCAAAAATCTGCGTGT
>JBDKJU010000269.1:0-2504 GCA_039796435.1 Pseudomonadota bacterium
AAAAATTGGTGACAGCTACGTTATCAACGGCGTCAAGCAATTTATCACCAGTGGCAAAAACGGTGATGTTGCAATTGTGATTGCGATGACCGACAAAGGTGCGGGTAAAAAGGGCATGAGCGCTTTCATCGTTCCCACCAATGCGCCGGGTTACGTGGTGGCGCGACTGGAGGACAAACTGGGTCAGCACAGCAGCGACACGGCGCAGATCAATTTTGACAACTGCCGCATTCCTGCCGAAAACCTGATAGGGCAAGAGGGCGAGGGCTACAAAATTGCTTTGGGCGCTTTGGAAGGCGGACGCATAGGCATTGCGGCACAAAGCGTAGGCATGGCGCGTAGTGCGTTTGAGTGTGCTTTGGACTACGCCAAACAGCGCGAGAGCTTTGGGCAGCCCATTTTTAACCATCAAGCGGTTGGTTTCAGGTTGGCAGATTGCGCGACTCAAATTGAGGCTGCCCGTCAATTGATCTGGCATGCAGCCGCTTTGCGTGATGCTGGCAAGCCCTGTTTGAAAGAAGCTGCCATGGCCAAGTTGTTTGCAAGCGAGATGGCTGAAAGAGTCTGCAGTGTGGCGATTCAAACCTTGGGTGGTTATGGCTATGTGAGCGACTTTCCGGTCGAACGCATCTACCGCGACGTGCGGGTGTGCCAAATTTATGAAGGCACCAGCGACGTGCAAAAAATCATCATTACGCGTGCTTTGGCTTAAAAGCAAATTCTTCAAAGGACACAAAGATGCCAATTACCAAAGGATTTCGAGTTTTAGTTGATCAAGCCATGGCAGAGGTGAAAACCTATAGCGTGGCTGAAGTGTTGGCTAAAAGTGGGGATAAAAACGTTCAAATCGTTGATATCCGCGATGTACGTGAGTTAAAAAACGGCACAGTCACAGGCAGCTACCACGCCCCGCGCTGCATGTTGGAGTTTTGGGTGGACCCTGAATCACCGTACCACAAGAAGATTTGGGCAGACGAAAGCAAAGAATTCATTTTGTTTTGTGGTGCGGGCTGGCGCAGTGCCTTGGCGGCGAAAACCTTGCAAGACATGGGTATGACCAATGTGGCACACATTGAAGGGGGCTACGAAGCCTGGGTCAATGCTGGCGCACCGACAGAAACATTGGAAGTACGAAAGGCAAAAGCTACATCGTGAAGACCTTTGATGCTGTGCTGTTTGACTGTGATGGTGTTTTGGTTGACAGCGAACCCATCACCAACGGCCTGCTGCGCGACATGCTAGAAGAGCAGGGCTGGAAACTGACGCCTGAAGCCTGCTTTCAACATTTTGTCGGTAAAGCTGTGATGGATGAAAAGCTGGCCATTGAAACCAACACCGGTAAGCCTTTGACCGAGGATTGGATGATCAGCTTCCGTGCAAGGCGCAATGCTGCTTTAGAAACGCGTTTGCAGGCGATTCCCAATATCCATACCGCTATAAAGCAAATTCACGAAAACTTTGAGGGGCGAATTGCCTGCGCCTCTGGGGCGGACCGGTTGAAGGTTGAGCTGCAACTCGCCAAAGTCGCCTTGATGCCCTATTTTGAAGGCCGTATCTTCAGCGGCCACGAAATGCCCCGCTCCAAACCCGCGCCAGATGTGTATTTGGCTGCCGCGCAAGCGCTTAGGGTTGATCCTAGCCGCTGTGCCGTTGTTGAGGACACCGTGACTGGCGTGAAAGCGGGTGTGGCTGCAGGCTGCACCGTGTTTGCCTACGCCCCCACGGGTGAGGCTGCGTCTTTGCTGGCTGCGGGTGCCAGTCAGGCATTTTCCGATATGCTGCATTTGCCTAGCTTACTTAGCCAAAAGATGGCACAATCTGTGATTGATTGACGTTTACGTAAACGTCAATCAAATATGTAAAATACAACCATCAAGATTGACGCTCATGCCTGTTTTAGAAACCAAGCTTAACGCCCGCTCTGCCGATTTTGTAGCCAATGCCGCCGCGATGCAGGCTTTGGTGGATGACTTGAACGCCAAAGTCAATCAAGCTGCCCTGGGCGGTGGCGATGTGGCGCGAGCTAGGCATACGGCGCGCGGCAAGTTGTTACCGCGCGACAGGGTTCGGATGCTCTTGGACCCTGGTACGCCATTTTTAGAGCTCAGCCCGCTGGCTGCCTACGGCATGTATCCCGACAAAGACGGTACAGACAGCGCCCCTTGTGCTGGCGTGATTGCCGGTATAGGCCGCGTCAGCGGGGTGGACTGCATGATTGTGTGCAACGACGCCACCGTTAAAGGCGGTACCTATTACCCGCTCACCGTCAAAAAACATTTGCGAGCGCAAGAAATTGCGCAGCAAAACAAGCTGCCGTGTATCTATCTGGTCGATTCAGGTGGTGCGAATTTGCCGAATCAGGATGAGGTGTTTCCTGATCGCGACCATTTTGGCCGCATCTTCTTCAACCAAGCCAATATGAGCGCCGAGGGCATTGCCCAAATTGCCGTGGTCATGGGCAGTTGTACGGCGGGTGGGGCGTATGTACCGGCGATGAGCGACGA
>JBDKJU010000270.1:0-5268 GCA_039796435.1 Pseudomonadota bacterium
TGTGCTTAGTTTAAAGCACTGCACAGCAAGATGTTTGGGCGTGATGACAGGCCGCACAGAGACGAGAAAATGGTTTATTGAGATGTCGCGTGCGGTGTCGTTGTGTGGGGCAGGAAATAAAAATGCCCGGCACAGGCCGGGCATTTCAGTGGAACAATGTGAAGCAGGACTAAGCGATAAATTACTTGGTGTCGCCGATAATCGTTACTTTAATCTCACTCACCACATCAGCATGAACGGCGACTGACACTGCAGCGTCTCCCACCATTTTGAGAGGGCCATTGGGCAGACGTATCATTGATTTGTGCACGTCAAAGCCTTGTGCTTTAAGCGCTTCAGCAATGTCTGTGTTGCCAACAGAGCCAAACAGGCGGCCATCAACGCCCGCTTTTTGGGTCATGGACACAGTGAGGCCATTGAGTTTTTGACCCAAAGACTCAGCGGCGCTGAGTTTGTCAGCTTGAGCTTTTTCCAGCTCGGCACGACGGGCATTCATCTCGGCGATATTGGCTTCGGTGGCGCGCTTGGCTTTGCCAGTGGGGATAAGAAAATTGCGGGCAAAGCCGTCTTTTACCTTGACAATGTCGCCAAGCAGACCGAGTTTGTTGATTTTTTCGAGCAGAATAATTTGCATAGTGGTTCTCCTCGTTAAACGTCGTGCTTGTCGGTGTAGGGCAAGAGTGCCAAGAAACGGGCACGCTTGATGGCGACTTGCAGTTGACGCTGATAACGGGCTTTAGTGCCAGTCATACGAGCTGGGGTGATTTTGAAATTTTCTTGTACGTATTCTTTGAGAATATCGATGTTTTTGTAGTCAACTTGTTCGATTTTTTCAGCGGTGAAGCGGCAATAGCGCTTACGCTTGAACAGATTGTTGCTTTTGTCACGTTTCTGACGTTGATTTTTGTCTTTGCTACGGCCAAATCCGGGCATGATATTTTCCTTAATTAGATACGTTCGTAGGGGTTGTCGTTGACCTGACGCTTCTCTTCGCTCATCATGACAGATGGCGTTGTTTCCGCTTTTTTCATGCGGATGGTCAGGTGACGGAGCACTGCATCATTGAATTTGAACGCAGTTTCAAGCTCTACCAAAGTGGGCACATCGCACTCCACATTCATGCACAGGTAATGTGCTTTGTACATGTCAGCGATGGGGTAGGCTAACTGGCGACGACCCCAGTCTTCAGAGCGGTGAATTTTGCCGCCTTTACTGGTGATTAAGGACTGATAGCGCTCCACCATGGTGGGCACTTGTTCGCTTTGATCCGGGTGGACCAAAAACGTGATTTCGTAGTGGTTCATTAAGTAATATCCTATTATCCTGTGGACGTTTAGATAAATATTAGTTAAATAATATTTAAACGGCAAATCACCCTATGCGATTTGCAGGTAATCCAGCATAATAGCACATTTTGGAGAAAAGATGAAATTAATCAATGCTAAGGCCTCTCCTTTTGGTCGAAAAGTCATGCTCTCGGCACACGAATTGGGGTTGACAGACAAAATTACCGTGCAGGAGGAAATGGCCAATCCGGTGAATCATAACCCGGTGATTATCGCGCACAATCCGGCAGGCAAAATTCCCTGCCTGCTCTTGGACAATGGGGAGGCCTTGTTCGACAGTCGGGTGATTTGTGAGTATCTCGATCATTTGGCGGGCGGGGGCAAACTCTTTCCACGTAACGACAAGCGCTGGGCGGTGTTGCGTTTGATGTCGGTGGCAGATGAGGCCTTGGGGGCAGCGTTGCTGGTGCGTTACGAGACGGTGATGCGCCCGGAGAATCTGCGCTGGCAAGATTGGCAAACAGGCCAAATGAAAAAAATCGACCAAAGTTTTGCCTTGCTAGAGAAGAGCGTGGCGCAACTGGCCGAAATCACCATCGGCACTTTGACGGTTGGGGCTTTTTGTGGTTATCTGGACTTTCGCTTTCCACAGCATGATTGGCGTTCGGCCAATCCAAAGCTGGCGGCATGGTATGCCGAGTTCAGCCAGCGCCCAAGCATGCAGGCAACGCGCCCGGACTAAAGCCACTGACTCCGCATATGGTCATCGTTCGCCCCAGTCAGCTTTCAGACATCGCCAGTTTCTGGTCTTATATTGACACAGTGGCGCGTGAGCGGCTGTACTTTGGACTGGTCGAGGCCAGGCCTCTGCCTGATACTGCTAAATTCATCGCCGAGTGTGTGAGCGCCGGTGATCGGCAGTTTGTCGCTTATGATGAAGACCGTGGGCAGGTGGTGGGTGGCGCTGACTGGCACGCCGAGACCATGGTGGGTTTCACGCATTCATGTGATTTGGGGATAGGTCTTCTTCAAGCTTACCGTGGACAGGGCCTGGGTACTCAGCTGCTTGAGGCCTGTCTGGCGGGGGCCAGGCGCACAGGCTTTGAACGCATGCAATTAAGCACCTATTCGCACAACACTCCGGCGATAGCACTGTACAAAAAAATGGGTTTTATCGAAGAGGGGCGTCAAGTGCGTGCCCGCTTTTTGGATGGTATGTATTCTGACAAAATTCTTATGGCCAAATTTCTCTAAATTTTATGAACTTCAAACAACTCACCGATTTATCAGTCTCAGGCAAGCGCGTATTTATCCGTGCCGATTTAAATGTGCCACAAAATGACGATGGCAGCATCAGCGACGATACCCGTATTCGTGCTTCTTTGCCGGGCATTCAATACGCGCTCAGTCAAGGAGCGCAGGTGATGGTGACCTCGCATCTGGGGCGCCCCACAGAGGGTGAAGTCAAACCCGAGGACAGTCTGGCGCCGATTGCCACGCGCTTAGCGGAATTATTGGATACGCCGGTGCGATTGATCAGCAATTGGGTCGATGGTGGGTTCAGCATCAATAATGGCGAGCTGGTGGTATTGGAAAATTGTCGTTGCAACAAGGGCGAGAAAAAAAACGACACTGCCATGGCCGCCAAAATGGCGGCTTTGTGCGATGTCTATGTTAATGATGCCTTTGGCACGGCACACCGCGCCGAGGCCACCACTGAAGGCATTGCCCGCTACGCGCCGATCGCCTGTGCCGGCCCTTTGATGGCGGGTGAGCTCACCGCCCTGACGCAGGCGCTGGCCGCGCCGAGGCGGCCGCTGTGGGCGATAGTGGCGGGCTCCAAGGTATCAACCAAGCTCACTATTTTGGACAGCTTGGCCGACAAGGTGGATGGACTTATTGTTGGCGGTGGTATTGCCAACACCTTTTTGATGGCACAGGGGCATGCCGTGGGCAAATCTCTGGCGGAACCAGATCTCTTGCCGCAGGCCACCGCTGTGATGGCCAAAATGGCCGCGCGCGGCGCCGCAGTGCCCATGGCAGTGGATGTGGTCTGTGCCAAGAAATTTGCGGCAGACGCTGAGGCGCAAGTCAAACTGATCCATGAGGTGGAGGCCGATGACCTCATTCTCGATATTGGCCCGCAGACGGCGCAGCAGCTGGCAGGTTTGCTTAAGCAGGCAGGCACGATTGTGTGGAATGGCCCCGTGGGGGTGTTCGAGTTTCCTGCCTTCGCCAAGGGCACCGAAGTGCTGGCCAGGGCCATTGCAGAAGCGCCTGGCTTTTCACTGGCGGGCGGTGGCGACACCATTGCCGCCATCAATCAGTTCGGCATCGCTGCACAAGTGAATTACATCTCCACCGCCGGGGGGGCTTTTCTTGAGTTTCTAGAGGGCAAGCAATTGCCAGCGGTGGTGGCTTTGGAGTCACGTGCTCAAGTGTGACCCAAGTGTGAACCAAGCCTCTGACAAGTTTGTACGGGTGCGGCGTGGTGCATGCACAGTACAGGGTCTAGCGTGGATTGATTCTTTTTGCCTCGCTAAAATCCTTAGATTAAACAGATAACAGATGATTATTTATGAGCCTGAATAACCGCAGCAAAACCGTCACCGCTGGTGATGCCCGTTCTCCGAATCGTGCCATGCTACGCGCCGTGGGGTTTGGTGACCATGATTTTGACAAGCCTATCGTTGGCATTGCCAATGGCCATTCCACCATGAACCCATGTAATGCCGGCATTGCTCCGCTGGCAGAGCGGGCCGATCAGGCTTTGAAAGCTGCTGGTGCCATGCCACAAATGTTCGGGGTGATCACCGTGACTGATGGCATCAGCATGGGCACCGAAGGCATGAAATATTCCCTGGTGTCGCGCGAGGTGATTGCTGATGCGATTGAAACCGCAACACAAAGTCAGGCCATGGATGGCGTGCTGGTACTCGGCGCCTGTGACAAAAACATGCCCGGGGGCATGATGGCCATTTGTCGCATGAATATCCCCTCAATCTATTGCTATGGTGGCACCATTAAGCCGGGGGTGTGGAAGGGACAGGCGCTGACCATTGTGTCGCCCTTCGAGGCGGTGGGCGCCAAAGCGGCGGGCAAGATGAGTGATGAGGACTTTATCGGCATTGAAAAAAACGCTTGCCCCACACATGGTGCATGCGGTGGCATGTACACAGCCAACACCATGTCCACTGCTTTTGAAGCTCTGGGCATGAGCCTGTTGGGCAGCTCCACCATGGCCAACCCTGACCCTGAAAAGGCTGATTCAGTGGCGCGTTCGGCTGAAGTGTTGGTCAACGCCATCAAACAACAAATTCTCCCCAGTCAGATCATTACCCGTCGCTCAATTGAAAACGCGGTAGCCTGCATCATGGCCACTGGCGGCTCCACTAATGCGGTGCTGCATTTCCTCGCCATTGCGCATGCGGCAGGGGTGGAGTGGACGATTGATGATTTTGAGCGTGTGCGCAAAAAGACCCCGGTCTTGTGTGACTTAAAACCTTCGGGTCGCTACGTGGCCACTGACTTACACGCTGTGGGCGGGGTGCCGGTGGTGCTCAAGATGTTGCTTGACAAAGGTTTGCTCTTTGGCGACTGCCTCACCATCACCGGCAAGACCATTGCAGAGGAGCTGGCCAATGTGCCGGCGCCGGCAGCGAGCCAAGAGGTCATTCGTCAGTGGCAGAACCCGATGTACGAACAGGGCCATTTGGCCATTCTGAAAGGCAATCTGTCACCCGAGGGTTGCGTGGCCAAAATTACCGGACTTAAAAGCCCCAAGCTCACCGGTCCTGCGCGCGTGTTTAACTCTGAGCCTGAGTGCATGGAGGCCATCTTGAACGACAAGATCAAGGCAGGCGACGTATTGGTATTGCGCTACGAAGGCCCCAAGGGTGGCCCCGGCATGCGTGAAATGCTCTCGCCCACCAGTGCCCTGATTGGGCGTGGTTTAGGTGAGTCGGTGGCACTCATTACCGAT
>JBDKJU010000271.1:0-4372 GCA_039796435.1 Pseudomonadota bacterium
TCACTGCGTTGGCTTTGCTGCTGGTCATTGTTGGGTGTCTGATGGTGAGCAGTCGCTTGCCGTTTTTTATTTTTCTCAGCCTGATGTTTTTGGCGGCGCAGTGGGAATGGTTGCGCCTTCTAAAAGCCTCGACCGTGGCGCAAGGCAGCGCCGCAATATTGATGCTTGGCGCACTTATCTGGTTGTATCATCTGCCCGCCCAATACACCTCCTTCTGGCAACGACTGCCCCTGATTGCCACATTGGTGTGGCTTGTTCTGGTGCCGTTTTTTTTGTACACCAAAAAACGCATCCATCCGGTTTTGTCTGTGCCGTTTGTATTGCTGCTTTTGCTGGCGGCTTTGTATTCCGCCTGGCGACTGTTTCAGATTGATCGGCAAGCCCTGTTTGCCTTGGCGCTGTTGGTTTGGATAGCTGATATTGCCGCTTATTTTGCGGGCAAAGCCTTTGGCACTCGCAAGCTGGCTCCCACTATTTCTCCGAGCAAGACTTGGCAAGGCGTGTATGGCGCTGCTGCTGGCGTGCTGGTATTTGCCTTGGCCCTGGCGCACCACACCCAAAGGGAGTGGCTGGCACTGACGATTGCCTGTTTGGTGTTGATGGCCTATGCCATCATTGGTGACCTGTATGAGTCGCTGCTTAAACGTCAGGCAGAGGTGAAAGACTCAAGCCAGCTACTTCCCGGGCATGGCGGGGTCTTTGACCGCATTGATGCTCTGTTGCCCGTGTTGCCAATGGGGTATTTGATCATCAGTTGGTGGCCATGAAACAAATAGCGCTTTTGGGAGCCACTGGCAGCATTGGTGACAGTGCCATAGATGTCATCACTCGTCATCCAGAGCGCTATCAGCTAAGTGTGTTGACCGCGCATACGCAATGGCAAAAATGTGCTCATTTATGTGCTCGTTTGCAGGTACCCTTCGCTGTGTTGAGTGACGCGCATGACGCGGCGGATTTTTTAAACGTAGCACCTAACACCCAATTGTATTTTGGTCCACAAGGGCTAATTGACTGTCTGCAGCACGCGGACACAGTCATCACGGGTATTGTGGGTGCAGCAGGGCTCGCCCCTACCTTGGCAGCTGCGCGTGCAGGCAAAACTTTGCTGTTGGCAAATAAGGAGCCGCTGGTTTGTGCGGGTGAACTGGTGGTGCAGGAGGCCAAGGCGAGTGGGGCAAAAATTTTGCCACTGGACAGTGAGCACAATGCTATTTTTCAATGCCTGCACCATGGCGTACTAGGTGCAGGCGTAGAGAAGATTTTGCTCACTGCCTCGGGTGGTCCTTTTCTGCATTTGCCGCTCGATGATCTGAAACACGTTACCCCGGCACAAGCCTGCAAACATCCGAATTGGGTGATGGGCCAAAAAATATCAGTAGATTCTGCCAGCATGATGAACAAAGGCCTCGAAGTCATAGAGGCACGCTGGCTGTTTGACTGCCCTGCAGAACAAATCGAGGTGCTTATTCATCCACAAAGTGTGGTGCATTCCATGGTGCAATACCTGGATGGGTCAGTGCTGGCGCAGATGGGCCAGCCCGATATGCGCACCCCTATCGCCCATGCCTTGGCTTATCCTGAGCGCATCAGCAGCGGCGTCTCCGCGCTGGACTTTAGCCAGTTGACGGCATTGACCTTTATGCCTCCGGATTTGACCCGCTTTCCTTGCTTGAGATTGGCTTATGCAGCCTTGCAGCAGGGAGGCTTAGCCCCTTGTGTGCTGAATGCTGCGAATGAGGTGGCGGTGGCGCGTTTTCTGAATCATGAACTCGCATTTACTGATATTCCACGCGTGCTTGAAAAAGCCTTGTCAGCGATTGCGACCCCCTGCCACTATGATGAGGAAACTATTTTTGAGTTTGATGCACTTACGCGTACCTACACCAAGAACTTAGCCGTATGACCACCTTGTTCGCTTTTCTGCTCGCCATCGGCGTATTGGTGAGCGTCCATGAATATGGACACTTTTGGGTGGCACGTCGTTGCGGTGTCAGAGTGCTGCGCTACTCATTGGGCTTTGGCCCGGTAGTGGCTACACGCACCGATAAATTAGGCACCGAATGGGTGCTCTCCGCCTTTCCCTTGGGTGGCTATGTCAAGATGCTGGATGCGCGTGAAGAGGCAGTTGAAGAACATGACAAAGCCTACGCATTCAATTACAAACCCCTGTGGCAGCATTCAGCCATTGTGTTCGCTGGCCCTTTGGCCAATTTTTTGTTGGCTTTGGTCATTTTGTGGGGAATCAATTTGTGGCCCACCACGGTGCCACGTGTGTTGCTGGCAGAACCACTTGCAGGCAGTGCCGCCGCCTTGGCTGGGCTACAGGCCGAAGATGAAATTACCGCGATTAACGAGCAAGCGGTCAAATCATGGGGAGACTTGCGCTGGGCTCTGATAGCGGATACCAGCAGTGAAGTCAGTGTGCAGTACTTACGCGCCGGGGCAGAAAAACACACTCGTCTGGCGCTACCACCTTGGCTGTCCCGCTTGGGAGAAAAAGATGTTTTTGCTGACACCTCGTTAACCCCATACCTGCCCGCCATGCCAGCGCTGATAGAAGAAGTGATGAGCGGAGGCGCTGCAGATCTGGCGGGGGTGCAAAAGGCCGATCTCATCATCGGCATTGACAATAAGCCCGTGCACAGCAGTGCCGAGGCAGCAAAAATTATCCGCGCTAAAGCCAAGATGGAAATACTGCTTCACCTAGAACGTCATGGCCAATCTCTGCATTTAAAAGCCACCCCGCAGGCACAACAGGTGGGTCGAGAGCAGCAAGGGCGTTTGGGTCTGCGTTTTGCTGTTGATGAAAAAATACTTGCCCCTTTGCAACACCAGCGCGCGTTTGATTTTTTTGAGGCGGCAACGCAGGCACTGCAGCGTGTGTACGCGCTGTCTAAGACCAGCCTTTTGATGCTCGGTAAGATGATCATCGGGCAGGCACCTTTAAACCAAATTAGTGGCCCTCTGACCATGGCCGACTACGCTGGCAAGACAGCGAGCTTGGGTGTGTTGCCTTTCTTGGCGTATCTGGCGCTGGTGTCGGTGTCGATTGCCGTGCTCAATTTATTGCCCATTCCCACTTTGGACGGGGGGCATTTGCTCTTACATGCGGTGGAAGCCGTGCGTGGGACTCCCCCCTCCGAGGCAGTGGAAGCTTGGGTGCACAAAATAGGCATGATGGTTTTGCTCCTATTCATGGCGCTGGCTTTCTATAATGATATTGTTCGGTATTTCTTTTCTCGACCATGACTTTCAAACAACGTACCCTCACGCTGGCAATTAGCCTGGCTTTTTCTGCTGTCTCGACGCTGGCACAGGCGCAAACAGTTCTTACAGTGAAAGAAATCAAGGTAGAGGGGGCGCAGCGCACGGATGTGGGCACCATCTTCAACTACCTGCCCATTAAGATAGGCGACAAGCCTGATGCAGAGGCTATCTCGGCTGCCATCAAGGCTTTGTATGCCACCGGGTTCTTTCGCGATGTGCGTCTAGAGGCCAGTGGTGACACCTTGGTGGTGCAGGTGGTAGAGCGGCCCACGGTCAGCAATGTGAGCATTGCCGGGGCCAAAGACATAGAGCCTGAGCAACTGAAAAAAGCTCTACGCGAAAACAATCTGGCCGAGGGCCGTATTTTTGACCGCTCCATCCTTGAAAAAGCCGAGCAGGAGTTAAAGCGCCAATATATTTCCAAAGGTCGCTACGGGGTAGAAATCACCACCACGGTGACCCCGCTTGAGCGCAACCGTGTGGCGGTGACTATCTCCGTTAACGAAGGCGAAGTAGCGCAAATTAAACGCATCAATATTGTTGGGGCCAAAGCTTTTAGAGAGTCTGACATTATTGACGAGATGCAGATCACCACTCCAGGCTGGTTTACTTGGTACACCAAAACCGATCAATACTCACGTCAAAAACTGCAGGGTGATCTTGAGTCCTTGCGCAACTACTACACCAATCGTGGCTATTTGGAATTCAACGTCGAGTCCACGCAGGTGAGCATTTCACCTGATAAGGAAAGCATAGACATTACCATCAATATCAACGAAGGCAATCGCTTCACGGTCTCAGATGTCAAGCTCGCTGGCGATATGATTATCCCTGAAGCCGATGTGCGCCGTCGCATTTTGGTGCGGCCAGGTGAAGTATTTAATCGTCAATACCTGACTGAAAGCGCCAAGTACATTTCCGATCGTCTTGGCGAAGAGGGCTATGCCTTTGCCAATGTGAATGCCATTCCCGAGATTGACAAAGAAAAGCGCACAGTGAGCTTTACCTTTTTCATTGACCCAGGCCGACGCACCTACGTGCGTCGCATCAATGTCTCGGGCAATGCCAAAACCCGTGACGAAGTCATACGGCGTGAGCTGCGTCA
>JBDKJU010000272.1:0-6058 GCA_039796435.1 Pseudomonadota bacterium
TTTTGCCTTTCAGGGCGAGCGCGTGAACGAAGCCATCGCCCCCTTTTCAGGCGGTGAAAAGGCTCGCCTGGCCTTGGCTTTGATCGTGTACCAACGCCCTAACTTATTGCTTCTGGATGAGCCGACCAATCATCTGGACATTGCCATGCGTGAGGCCTTAACGCGCGCCTTGCAAAGCTTTGAGGGCGCCATGGTGCTGGTGGCACATGACCGCCATTTACTGCGGGCCAGTTGCGATGAATTTGCCATCGTGGCTCAAGGACGTGTGCACTTACACGAGGGTGATCTTGATGATTATGGTCAAAAGATATTACTCAGCAAGACCGAAAAGTCTGACAAAGAGGATAAGCCCACGGTCAAAATCAGCGCCAAAGAACAGCGCCAACAAGAAGCTCAAGAACGTCAGCGTCTGGCGCAACTGCGTGCGCCCTTGACCAAGCAAATCGCGATTGTCGAGAAAGACATGGCCAGGCAGCAAGCCACCTTGAATGAGCTCAACAGCTGGTTCGCAGACATGGCGTTGGTCACCCAAGCCAGCCCAGAGATGATGAAACAACAAACTCTGGCACAGACTGCGGCAGCGCAATCTTTGCTGCAACTGGAAGAAAAATGGCTAGCGCTGCAAGCAGAATTTGAAACTCTGGTGTCAGGCTTACCTTAAAATAAGCGGTTATGCTATTTTTTACCCGCTGCCCAAGTTGCAACAACAAGGACGTACGCTTGTCACGTCGGCAGGGCAACTCCACAATGGCAAAATGGTTTGTGGCCATGTACCGCTGCCGCAACTGTCGCAATAAGTTCAAAAAAACACGCAAACGTGCCTACCTGATTGTGGTTGCTCTGGTGGGCTTGTTTGCCTTTAGCGCCTATCAACTGCGTCAGTTCATCATGGACGATAAACCCAGACTCTTGGAATCCAAGGGTAATTTTTCCTCCTCTGGCGAAGCCAGCGATGAACTCAAGAAGAAAGCCCGCCTAGGCGATGTCGAGTCTCAGTTCAAACTAGGCTACAGCTTACGCCAATCAGGCCGTCTTGAAGACGACAAACAAGCAGTAGACTGGTTTAAGAAAGCCTCGGTCCGCGGTCATCAAGACGCCTCTTTTTATCTCGGCATGCACTATGCCGAGGGTCGGGGCGTATTGCAAGACTACCCTGAAGCCATGCACATCATCGGCAAACTCGCCGATGCCAACCACGCCAATGCACAAAACATGGTGGGTAATTTTTATCGCCGTGGTCTTGGCATGCCCATCAATAAGGCCAAGGCCTACGTTTGGTACAACATCGCCGCTGCCAAAGGACATCGTGATGCCATGAGCTTTCGTGACATCATGGGCAGTCAACTCACCGGCACCGACTTGGCTGAAGCACAAAAACTGGCTCGCTCACTGGATGCACAACTGCAACGTGGCGAAGGCAGTGGCGAGCTCAGCCTGCAAAATGCCAGTAAGCTTCTGAACGGCGAAACTGGCAGCGGTGTCAACAGTGGTAACAGCAATGCCACAGCCGCAACTGCAGAGCTTGTGCCCAGCCCCAAGCCTAAAGCCAGCGAAGACCCTACCCCAAAGAAGTAAAACAGCACGGGAATAAACCCGTAAACTGCTGCTCATGTCCACGAACGCCCCTACAACCACGACCCCATGGTGGCAGGCCATGTTCACCACCCCCATGCTGCTGTCAGGGCTCATGGGTTTTGCCTCTGGCCTGCCTCTACTGCTTACCTTGTCAACCCTGCAGGCGTGGATGAAGGACAGCAAAGTCAGCTTGGCCACCATCGGGCTCACTGCTTTTATCGGCCTGCCTTATACCCTCAAATTTCTCTGGGCGCCACTCATTGATCGCTATCAGCTGCCCATCGGTGTGCAAGGTCGTCGGCGCAGCTGGCTGGTGTTGACGCAGATTTTGCTTATTCTGGCCATCGTGGCACTGGCCAATTCCTCCCCCACTGTGAATTTATGGGGCACTGCATGCGCCGCCTTGGTGTTGGCCTTTTTTTCCGCCACCCAAGACATCGTCGTTGACGCTTATCGCCGCGAAAGCCTCAAAGATGTGGAGCAAGGTTTAGGCTCGGCCATGTACGTCAACGGCTATCGTGTGGGCATGTTGCTCGCCGGGGGCGGCGCTCTGGCATTGGCCGATGCCATCGGCTTCCAAAAGATGTACTGGGTCATGGCCGTCGCCATGAGCGCTGGTGTGCTAACCACCTTGTTCGCCCCCGAGCCTGACACCGAGGCATCCGTGCCCAAGAGTTTGCAAGAAGCCGTGGTGCAGCCATTTGTCGAGTTTTTCACGCGTCCCGGGGCCACTCTGACCCTCTTGTTTATTTTGCTCTACAAACTTGGCGACACCCTCGCTGGCGCCATCACCACCCCGTTTTACATGGATCTGGGCTTTAGCAAAACCGAAATCGGCGCGGTAGTGAAGCTGTGGGGATTTTGGGCCACCTTGGTGGGTGGCACGATAGGCGGCATCCTGATTTTGCGTTTTGGGGTGGCGCGCACTTTATTCTGGTTCGGGGTAGGCCAGATGCTGTCCACTTTTGGCTTTGTCTTGCTGGCCCACACGGGTCACAACCTTCCCATGCTGGCCAGTGTCATCGCATTCGAAAATTTTACGGGCGGCATGGGCACGGCCGTGTTTGTCGGGTTCATGGGGTCGCTCACCGACAAGCGCTTTACCGCCACGCAATATGCTCTGCTCTCCAGCCTCATGGGTGTGCCCAGAGTGATTCTGTCTGCTCCCATGGGGTTTTTTGCAAGCGCCTGGGGCTGGCCTACATATTTTGTTTTTTGCACCCTCATCGCCTTGCCGGGCCTTTATTTGGCGCTCAAGGCCAAATCCTGGCTGCAACAGGAAAAAACCGCTTAGCAATCGTTTGTATGCCTTTGTTGCATTGCAATAAGACAATTCAGCATCTTAAAAAGCTGGTCTTATAGAAGATTAAAATACATAATTACGGCTTGGTCAAACGAGCTTCAACAGGGCTGCAGACCTACTTGAAACACTGCATGAAGGCAATCCCTAGTGCAGATTGATTCGGCGCCATCTTCACTCTTATTTAGCCTTTATGTCCACTGTTGCCGAGCTCCGCGCTCAATTAAACGCCCCCAGCCACGTCAAACACCCGCAACTCCTCGCTTGGGTGGCCGAAAAAGCCACTCTCATGCAACCCGATCGCATCGAATGGGTTGATGGTTCTGAAGCTGAAAATACACGTCTGCTGGCACAAATGTGTGCCAGCGGCATGCTCAAAAAACTCAATGAGGCCAAACGCCCCAACTCTTATCTGGCCCTGTCTGACCCCTCGGATGTGGCGCGCGTGGAAGAGCGCACCTACATCTGCTCTGAGCAGCAAGAGGCCACTGGCCCCACCAATAACTGGGTTGCCCCTGCCGACATGCGCGCCACCCTTGAGCCTTTGTTCAGTGGCTGCATGCGTGGTCGCACGCTCTATGTTGTGCCCTTTAGCATGGGCCCCCTGGGTTCGCCGATAGCCCACATCGGCATAGAATTGACCGACTCACCTTATGTGGTGGTCAATATGCGCATGATGACGCGCATGGGTGCTAAGGTTTATGAAGTACTGGGCGAGAACGGCGAGTTTGTGCCCTGTATTCACAGCGTAGGTGCTCCCCTTGCCGCCGGACAGCAAGACAGTCGCTGGCCATGCAATCCCACCAAATACATTGTTCACTTCCCCGAAACCCGTGAAATCTGGAGCTATGGCTCGGGCTACGGCGGCAATGCCTTGCTGGGCAAAAAATGCCTGGCCTTGCGCATTGCCTCGGTCATGGGCCGTGATCAGGGCTGGTTGGCTGAGCACATGCTGATTTTGGGCGTCACCAACCCGCAAGGCAAAAAACATTATGTGGCAGCGGCCTTTCCCTCGGCCTGCGGCAAAACCAATTTCGCCATGCTCGTCCCCCCCAAGGGCTTTGAAGGCTGGAAAGTCGAAACCGTGGGCGAAGACATTGCTTGGATCAAGCCCAATGCCAAAGGCGAACTGCGTGCCATCAACCCCGAAGCCGGCTTTTTTGGTGTGGCCCCTGGCACCAATGCCAAGACTAATCCGAATTGCCTGGCTTCATTGCATGCCAATGTGATTTACACCAATGTGGCGCTCACCGACGATGGCGATGTGTGGTGGGAAGGTCTCACCGACACCCCGCCCGCCCATGTCATTGGTTGGACCGGACAGGACTGGTCTCCTGACAGTGGCCGCAAAGCGGCGCATCCGAACTCACGCTTCACCGTCTCGGCCAATCAGTGCCCAAGCATGGACCCCGCTTGGGAGGACCCGGCTGGCGTACCCATCTCTGCATTCATTTTCGGTGGTCGCCGTGGCGACACCGTGCCCTTGGTGGTAGAGGCGCAAAACTGGCAAGACGGTGTGTACAAAGCCGCCACCATGGGTTCTGAAACCACGGCCGCCATCATTGGCCAAGTGGGTGTGGTACGCCGCGACCCCTTCGCCATGCTGCCCTTTATTGGTTACCATGTGGGTGACTATATCAATCACTGGTTGCAGATTGGAGCGCAAGTAAGCGCTCACGGCAAAGCCCCAAAGATTTTCAATGTCAACTGGTTCCAGGTGGACGACGCGGGCAAGTTTATCTGGCCTGGCTTTGGTCAAAACATGCGTGTGCTGGAATGGATTATCGGGCGGGTGGAGGGCCATGCAGTGGGTCATCTCACCGCCCTCGGCATCATGCCAGAATACGCCAATATGCGCTGGGAAGGAACAGAATTTGCCCAGTCGCTGTTTGACCGCATCATGACTGTTAGCAAAGAGCGCTGGCAAGCAGAGGCCAAGAGTCAGGAAGAGTTGCTCAATAAAATCGGTG
Source organism: Pseudomonadota bacterium (assembly GCA_039796435.1). GTDB lineage: Bacteria > Pseudomonadota > Gammaproteobacteria > Burkholderiales > Casimicrobiaceae > JBDKJU01. Next base: position 4,846 of record JBDKJU010000272.1, read on the forward strand.
CCAAGCTGCCCACAGAAATTTTGGCCCGTCGAGATGCCTTGCTCACCGCTTTGGCCTAAAAAATATGTGCTCCACCCCGTGGGGGCGTCAACCAAGCTTGGGTTGCAGCGTTTAACAGACTCATCACCCACTAGGAGGCTCCCATGTCTGCCCAATTTATTATCCGTCCGTTAGTGCTCGGCTTGCTGGCTGTGGGCATGAGCGCCTGCATTGTTCACCCCGTCGGTCATGGCCGCGCCGTAGTGGCCCCCGTGCCGGCGGTGGCAGGGGCCATTGTGGCCGGCGCTATTGCTGCCAGCGTGGTCGGCGGCGTCACTTACGTCAATACCGCCCCCCCTACCCCCGTTTACGAAAATTATGGCTATGCCCCTGCCCCCGGCATGGTGTGGACGCCTGGTTATCACTATTGGGATGGCCGTGCCTATGTCTGGCGTGGCGGTGTGTGGGCACATCCTCCCCGTCCAGGGGCGGTGTACACCCCCGGACGTTGGGTACGTCACTCACATGGCCACCACTGGGTGCATGGCAGCTGGCGTTAATTGTCTTAGTCAGCACACCAAGCCCACGTATGTGGGCTTTTGTTTTTTTAGCGTATTTGAGCCAGGCTGAGTTGTTCTAAAGCGCGCGTGGGCCACGCAACAACTTGCCTGCCATCACGCCCGTGGCTTCGCCCCCTCGCATAATCGCCTGCCCATTCACATAAGTGGCCAAGTAGCCTTCTGCCGATTGGGTCAGGCGTTTGCCGCCCGCAGGTAGGTCATACACCATCTTGGGAAGCCCCAGCTTGAGCTTGGCAAAATCAATCAGATTCAGATCAGCCTTCTTGCCAACTTCTATGCTGCCTCGGTCATGCAGACCATACACCCTCGCGGTGTCGAGACTTTGTTTTTTGACACAAAAAGCCAAGGGCAATTGCTCCCCCTGCCGATCACGCGCCCAATGCGTGAGCAGATAAGTGGGCATGGAGACATCACAAATAAACCCCACATGGGCACCACCATCGGCCAAGCTAAGCATAATGCGCTCGTGCGTGAGCAGGGTATGCAGATGCCCAAGATGCTGGTAGGCAAAATTAAAGCTGGGGAAATACACCAAACCCTCGCCCTCATTCGCCATCAGCCAATCGTACACAAGTTCTAATGGCCCCACGCCACTGCGCTCGGCTAGTTTGGCACAGGAGTTTTCTGCTTTGGGCTCGTACTCGGGGGTGTCA
>JBDKJU010000273.1:0-6209 GCA_039796435.1 Pseudomonadota bacterium
TTCAAAGACATCAACATCGACACCGTACCGGTGCCAGGCCAATCTGATCAAGTGGACTTGGACGTAACCTTGGTGGAACAGTCAACTGGCGATATTCGCGCTGGTGTGGGGTATTCAAGTGCCGAGAAACTGGTGTTGAACGCCTCCATATCGCAGAACAACGCCTTTGGCTCGGGTAATTTCTTGCAGCTGTCGGTAAACAGCTCTGCCATCAATAAGGTGTACTCACTGTCCTATACCAACCCCTATTTCACTCCTAATGGGGTGAGTATGGGCTATGATATTTATCGCCGCAATTACGATGCCACCAGCACCACCATCGGTGACTATAAGTCCGCCACCAACGGCGCGGGGGTGCGTTTTGGCATACCAGTGTCTGAAACAGATACCGTCACCACTGGTTTAAAACTAGAGCAAACCGAGCTTAGTTTGACCGATACCTCGCCGCAGCGTTTCAAGGACTACATCAATACCTTTGGCACCAAAACCCTAGCCTACCTGTTGAATGTGGGCTGGTCACGTGACACTCGTGACAGCATTTTGTACCCCACCAAAGGCTGGCTGCAAAGCGTGTACACCGAGATTGGTTTGCCCGGCGGTGACATGACCTATCATAAATCAGGTTATCAATTTCAGTACTTTCAGCCTTTAATTGGCAATTTGGTGTTTGGCACCAACTGGGACATCGGCTTTGGAAAAGGGTATGGTGGCAAACCTCTGCCCTTCTTTAAAAATTATTACGCCGGTGGCACAGGCTCCATACGTGGCTACGACACCAATAGCCTTGGGCCACGTGAATTTGTGGCAGCGACTGACACCACACCGGCAGGCTATACCGGTTCGATATTGGGTGGCACTCAGCGCATCGTGATCAACAACGAATTGCTCTTCCCCTTCCCTGGCACCAAGAACGACAAGTCGGTGCGCGGTGCCATATTCTTTGACGTGGGTCGCGTGCGCACTGATGGCTCACAGGGTCAAAACGAGACTTTCCGTTATTCAGCTGGTGTGGCGGTCGCTTGGACTTCTCCGATTGGGCCTTTGAAATTCAGCCTAGGTTACCCGATTGCCAAAAAGGAAAACGATAAACTACAGAAATTCCAATTCCAAGTGGGTACCGTGTTCTAAACATGAGGACATACAGTTTTTTATTGTTTTTTGCACTGACGCTTAGCGCCCAGGCACAAACCAAAATCGGCGTGGTCAATACCGAGAGGTTGCTGCGTGATTCGCCCATGGCTGTTGCCATAGGCAAGAAACTGGAAATGGAATTTGACAAGCGCAAGGCCGATATCAAGAAACAGGCGGAGCGCGTGGATAGCCTGCAAAAACAGCTAGACCGTGAGGGCGTGACCATGCCTGAGGCAGAGCGCCGTATCAAGGAGCGTGAATTGGCTTCACTGAGCCGTGATTTGCAGCGTGCGCAGCGGGAGTATCGTGAGGACGAAGATTTACGTGTGAATGATGAGCGTCGTAACTTGCTGGAAGTGGCCAACCGCGCCATTCGTCAAATCGCCCAGAACGAAAAATTTGATCTCATCGTGCAAGATGCCGTGTATGCGTCGAGCAGTGTGGATCTCACGGACAAGGTGCTCAAGGCCATGGGTGGGCAATGAGCCTCAGCCTGGCGGCAGTTGCAGCGTTTCTAGAAGCCGAATTAATTGGTGATCCGCTAGTTGAAATAAGCGGTGTTGGCAGCTTGCAAGAAGGACAGGCCAATCAGATAGGTTTTTTCCAAGACCGAAAACGTCGACAGGAACTGAAAGATACCGCATTGGGTGCGGTTATTTTGCGCCCTGAGCATTTGTCTTGGACTGCGAGCAACAAACTCGTTTGCGATAACCCGCATGTGGCTTTTGCCAGACTGGCGCAACGCCTGCACCCGCGGCTTAGGCCTGAGGGCCGACATCCGAGCGCGGTGATCGACCCCAGCTCGCAAGTGCACGCCAGTGCCCACATTGCTGCGCATGTGGTGATTGGGGCCAACTGCGTCATTGCTGAAGGGGTGGTCATAGAGGCACATGCAGTGCTTTACGATGACGTACAGATCGGCCCTTACTCACATGTGCATGCGGGCGCTGTGATTGGGGCAGAAGGTTTTGGCTATGCCAATGACAAAGGACAGTGGCTGGCCGTGCCGCAAGTGGGCGGGGTGCGCATTGGCGCGCGGGTGGACATAGGCGCCAATACCACCATAGACCGTGGCGCTTTGGAGCACACCATTATTGAAGACGGTGTGAAACTGGACAACCAAATTCAAATTGGCCACAACTGCGTGATCGGGGCACACACGGCGATTGCCGGCTGTGTGGGGATCGCGGGCAGTGCCCGGATTGGCCGTTATTGCATGATAGGCGGAGCGGCCATGATTGCCGGTCACTTGAGCATTTGCGATGGCGTTATTATTTCTGGGGGCACTTTAGTGGCCAGCGACATCACTGAAAAAGGCCAGTACACCGGCGTGTTTCCCACCTTACCGCATCGCTCATGGGCTAAACTGGCAGGCTCACTTAGATACCAAGTCCGACACCTTGTCAGCGAATAAAGGCCATGAGCGACACCATTCAGAGTTTAGACATTCACGCGATTTTGAAGCGCCTTCCACATCGCTACCCTTTTTTGCTGGTTGATAAGGTGTTGGCGCTTGAAAAGGGTGTGCGCATCAAGGCTTTGAAAAACATTACCATGAATGAGCCGCAATTTACTGGGCATTTTCCCGAATTTCCAGTCATGCCAGGGGTGCTCATGGTAGAAGCCTTGGCGCAGACCGCGGCGCTTTTGGGCATGGTGTCGATGGACCCTCCCATGGAGGAAGGGGCCTTGATTTACTTTGCGGGCATTGATGAGTGCCGTTTTAAACGCGTGGTGTCTCCTGGCGATCAGCTCATTCTTACCGCCTCGATTCTGAATCTGAAACGCGGCATTGGTAAATTTGCCTGCCAAGCGCATGTGGACGGACAGTTGGCAGTGGAAGCAACCTTGATGGCCGCGTTAAAAAACAAAGCATGAGTGTGATTCACCCCACGGCCATCGTCCACCCGCGTGCCCAAATAGCCGCGAGCGTGGAAATCGGTCCCTATTGCGTGATTGATGAACACGTGTCCATCGACGCAGACACAGTCTTGGCACCACATGTGCGCATCACCGGCCACACCCAATTGGGCAAGCACAATCGCATTGGCTCATTTAGCGTCTTGGGGGGGATGCCACAAGACAAAAAATATGCGGGCGAACCAACGCGTTTGCAGATTGGTGACCACAATACTATTTTTGAGTATGTGACCATGAGCACGGGCACCGCGCAAGACCAAGGCCTGACGCAACTGGGCAGCCACAACTGGATCATGGCTTATGTGCACATTGCGCACGACTGTGTCTTGGCCGATCATTGCATCATGTCCAACAATGCTCAGTTGGCGGGTCATGTGCAGATGGGTGACTATGCCATACTCGGTGGCATGGCGGGCGTGCATCAGTTTTGTCGTATTGGTGCGCACGCCATGATTGGTGCCAAATCCCTGATCGTGCAAGATGTGGCCCCCTTCATTACCGTGTCGGGCATGCCGGCCAAGGCCTTTGGTTTAAATGCGGAAGGGCTGACACGTCGTGGCTTTAGCGCCGAGAGCATCAAGAAGTTGAAACAGGCATTCAAACACATTTACCAATCGGGAGCCTTGCTCAAAGAGGCGATTGCCAGCTTGGAGTCTGATCCAGCATGGATGGCAGATGCCCATTGCCAAGCGCTGCTGGCGTTTATCAAAGCCCCTGGGCGTGGTTTGCTCAGATGATGGGCATGATTCGCTAAGCGCTAAGCCAGGTAAGATGCATGAATCTCAACACACCATTATCATCGTTGTCGGAGAAGCCTCCGGTGACGCCTTGGGTGCTGGGCTTATTGCAGCCCTTAAAAAACACGCGCCGCAGCTGAAGTTTGCCGGCATCGGTGGACCAGCCATGCTGGCCCAGGGCTTTGATAGCTGGTATCCACAAGAGTGGCTGGCATTGCGTGGTCTGGCAGAGGTGTTGCCCTCAGTGCCCAAATTACTCAAGTTGCGCGCCGAACTCACACACAGAATCACCACACTCAAACCGGCTTTATTTATTGGCATTGATGCTCCTGACTTTAATTTAGGATTAGAAAAGAAGCTCAAAAATACGGGGATCAAAACATTGCATTACGTCTGCCCGTCACTGTGGGCATGGCGTGAAAAGCGTGTGCAAAAATTAAAAGATGCGGTGGACCATCTTCTGTCGGTGTTTCCATTTGAAAGCGAGCTTTTACGCAAGCATGAGGTAGCGCATACCTTTGTCGGCCACCGCTTGGCTGACCGCCCTTTGGGTCGAGCCCAGCAAGAAGCCATGCGCGAACGCTTTCAGTTGCGCGCTCATCCTGTGTTCGCGTTGTTGCCTGGTAGCCGTGCGTCTGAGTTGCACATGCACGCCAAACTTTATTTCGAGGTGGCCAAGCGTTTGCATGCACAGTACCCCGACGCGCATTTTCTGGTGCCTTTGGCCACCCGTGCCACGCGCGATCAGTGGGCGCAGATGCAATGGCAGCACGGGGCACAGGATTTGCCCATGACCCTGCTGTACGGTCATGCCGAGTTTGCCCTGACAGCCGCAGACGTGGCCTTGGTGGCCAGTGGCACAGCCAGCCTAGAAGCCGCTTTGTGCGAATGTCCTCAACTCATTACCTACAAGGTCAGCCGTCTGACCTATTGGTGGGTGAAATCAAAGTTGCGTCTGCCCTATGTCGGCCTGCCCAATATTTTGAGTCGTGCGTTTATTGTGCCCGAGCTTCTGCAAAGCGAAGCCAGCACCAATAATGTGGTACAGGCGCTGGCCAATATTTGGGAAGACCGCGCCTTCAGAGAATTGATGACAGAAAAATCAGCCCGCCTGAAAGCCAGTCTGCAAGCTAATACCAGTATGACAGCAGATGAGATGGCCGCACTCGCGGTCTTGTCCTTGATGTCATGATCGTCGGGGTCGATGAAGTCGGGCGTGGCCCTTTGGCGGGTTCAGTGGTTGCTGCCGCCGTCATTCTGCCAGAGCCTTGCCCCATCATCGGTCTTGCCGACTCCAAACAACTGAGTGAAAAAAAACGCCTTCGGCTGGATGCTGAAATTCGCCGATACGCTACTGGCTTTGCGATTGCCGAGGTCAGTGTCACCGAGATTGATCAAATAAATATCTTGCAGGCCAGTTTGCTGGCCATGACGCGGGCAGTCAAACAGCTTGCTGCCGACCCAGAGCAAGTGCTTGCGGTGATGATTGATGGCAACAAGATTCCTCAAGGGCTACACGCTTATCGCTGCCAAGCCATCATCGGTGGTGATGCGATGGTTCCTGCCATTTCGGCGGCTTCCATCATTGCCAAGGTCTACCGCGATCGCCTGATGCAGGAGCTAGACACTCTCTACCCTGATTATGGTTTTGCCAGACACAAGGGCTATGGCACGGCCATGCATTTGGCCGCACTCAAGAGCCGTGGGCCCTGTGCGGTACACCGCAAAAGCTTTGCTCCGGTGGCGGCTTTGCTTTAATGTGGTGCGATAATTTGTCCTTATTATTTCCGCTTTCAACTCTTTCGACTCTTTCGACTCTTTAAGCTCTTTGAACTCTTAGAGCTCTTAGAGCAGTGAGTAATAGACACTACCCGATACCCTATCCGCACCAATCACAACGGTAAGTCAAGCCAAGCCATGCGTGCTGCCCACATTTAAATTGGTGTTTAGAGAATCCACATGACCAAGTATCTGATCTCATTTCCCGCAGAAGCGATGCATGTCACACAGGAAGAACTCCCCGCGGTCAGCGAAGCGGCACACGCAGTTATTCGCGAAGCGAAGCGTGCGGGTGTTTATGTGTTCGGCGGTGGGATCAACGAGGGCATAGCCCCAGTGTTGGTTGCTGCCGACGGGAGCACAAAAAATGAAACCTATCCGCAAACCAAGAAATTGAACGGAGGTTTCTGCGTACTTGAATTGCCGTCACGTGAAGAGGCCACAGTGTGGGCTGCGAAGATTGCACAGTCCTGCCGCTGCGCGCAAGAGTTGCGCGAGTTCATGTACGACGCTGAGAGTTGAATCACTGACACACCAACAGTCATTCTGTTTTTCTGCCGGTATTGTTGGGCGTTCAAAAATAGTCACTAAAAAATAGTCACCAAATAGAGCCTATACTTTTTGCTTCGTTGTTGCAAACGC
>JBDKJU010000274.1:0-3138 GCA_039796435.1 Pseudomonadota bacterium
ACACCTATCGCGCTCAGGTCTTTAAAATTTTAGATGCTGAAAAAACCGAGATAGCGTTTAACTCCACTTGGGGGGATGCCTTGGGGGCTGCCGGCATGATCAAGCTGGCAGCGACATACACATTGGCGCGCTTACTGGAGCGCGATGATTTTGCCAAGCGTTACAAGGCACAGCAGCCCATTTCGATTCACGAACTTTTGTACCCGCTGGCGCAGGGGTATGACTCAGTGGCGCTCAAGGCGGATATTGAAATGGGCGGCACCGACCAGAAGTTCAATCTCATGGTTGGGCGCGAGCTGCAAAAGCAATGGGGGCAGGAGCAGCAGTGTCTGATTACCATGCCCTTGTTAGAGGGTCTGGATGGGGTGGAAAAAATGTCCAAGTCCAAGGGCAATTACGTGAGCTTGGTAGACTCTCCCCGCGAGATGTTTGGCAAGCTCATGAGCGTGCCAGACACCCTGATGTGGCGTTACTACGACTTGCTGTCTTTGCACCCTCGTGCTGATATTGCTAGGCTCAAAACTGAGACCGATAACGGGCGTAACCCACGTGATGCCAAGGTGGCTCTGGCGCAGGAGATCATTAGCCGTTACCACTCCAAGGCGGATGCTGAGGCGGCCTTACTTGATTTCGAAGCCCGTTTCCGTCAAGGTGCCATTCCCGATGACATCGTGGCGATTACCCTGCACAGTAATGGACAGGGCCTGAGTGTGGCGGCTGCGGCCAAACAGGCCAATCTGACTGAGAGCAACAGCGAGGCAGTTCGTCTGATCGCCGCTGGCGGTCTGCGTCTCAATGGCGAGAAAATCAGCGACAAAAACTTACTTATTGCTGCCGGCGAGACCGTGGTCTTGCAGGCGGGCAAGCGCAAATTCGCGCGCATCACCATCCAATAATTTTTATGGCACTTTTTAACCGCACACCCAAATGGCAACATGCTGACCCTATGACTCGCGTCCTGGCCATAGGCGATCTCGACGCCACGGGTCCTGAAATACAGCAGCTGCTGAAAACTGATGCCAGTACCGAGGTGCGTTTGGCTGCCGCGCAGAGGTGCTTGCTGGGTGAGGCGTTGCTCAATGCCCTTGGCTCTGAGTCCGAAGACAGTGTGCGACAGGCGATAGAACAGCAGCTCATACGCGTGTTGGGCAGTGTGGCCGAGGACAGGCATTTGCTCAAAGACAATCGCCTGCCTGAGAGCGTGCGTTTGCATCTGGTGGTACACCACGGCGACGAGGACATGCAGATGGCAGCCTTGGACAGCATTTTGTCTGAAGATGGTTTACATGCCGTGGCAATCAAGGCCGAGCGCAGCGAGTTGCGCAAACAAGCGGCTGAGCGCTTGCGCTCCCCCAGTGTGTTGGCGAGCTTGCAGCGTGAGCTGCAAAGTAAAGACCAAGGTTTGGCACGCGCCTTGAAGGCCCGCATAGAGGCTTTGTCGCAGGTCGAGCAGACGCGCGCCGAGGCTGAAGGCATTTGCGCTGAATTGGCACAAGCCTTAGAGCAAGCAGGGTCGATTACCTCGCGCGTGGTCAATCTGGACAAGCGTTGGCAAGAGATTGTGGGGATGGATGACGAGGCCTTGCTCGCCCGCCATGCTCAAGTTCGGGCAGCCATCAGCGCGCGTTTTGAGGACGAGCAAAAAAATCAAAGGCAGACGATAGAGCTAGAGCAGCGCATTACCCGGCTCACCCAGGCCATGGCGGCCAGCGAATTGACCGAAAATAATTTACACGAGACCGAGGCGCAAATCGGTGAATTACAGCAATTGGCCACCCAGCTGTCGGTGCCCAGGTTGATGGGGCGTTTGCAGTTGCTGACTCAGCAGGTAGCCACCGGGCGTGACATCTTGCTGCACCAAGATCAAGTGACTCGTATAGTGGCGGAGCTCGAAGCTTTGCCGGCTGAGGCAGGGGCTGACGTTTTTGAGCCTTTGTGGACTCAGTGGCAGGCTTTGCCAGCGGCTTCGCGTGACGCCACCCTCACCGACAGAATCAAACGTGTGCAGAGCGCACGCGCAGCGTTTGCTGAGCAGGCTGAAGCCACGAACAAAGAAGCCAGCGCGGCCCTCAAGGCCAGCATTAACGAGCATCTTCAGGTTGCAGAAGAGCATGCGCGCGAAGGCAGACTTGCAGAAGCTCAGGCAGTACAGGCCAAGCTCAAGTTATTGGCGCAGCAGGCACGCGCAGCAAAAGTGGACTTGCCCAAGCCTACGCAGGGACGCATGACGCAGTTCAATAGCAAGGTGGCTGAGTTACGTCGCTGGCAGCAGTGGGGTGAGCATGGCGCTCGTGGTCAGCTGATTGAACAGGGACAGTCCTTGATCGGCAAAAAAATGGGTGTTGCTGAAATTGTGACAGAGGTGAAGCGCCTGCGCGAAGCTTGGGCAAAACTAGATGAAACCTTGCAAGCAGCTCCTGAAGACATCGCCAAACAGTTTGAACAGGCCATGAATCGTGCTTATGCTCCGGCGGCGCATTTTTATGCGGAACAGGCCAAGGAGCGTGCCAAGGCCAAGGCCGAACGCGAGAGCTTTTTGGGACTGGCGCAGACAGAAGTGGCCAGCTTTTTGGCGGCACAGGGAGAGGGTTGGAATCAGCGTGGCAGTGAACAGTTCTTGCGCGATATTCAGGCCAGATGGCGCGGCCTTGGCGGTGTTGAGCCTGATGAGTACACCGCGCTGACGGCACGTTTCAAGGAAGTGCTGGCACCGGTTGCTGGCGTGCTCACCGACCGTAAGGATGGCAGCAAGAACGAACGCCAGGCGCTCATCGATGCAGCCTTGGCTTTGGCCAGCCAAGCCTTGGGACGCGAGACCCCCAGTGCCGTTAAGGCGTTGCAAACGAAATGGCAGGCACTGGCAAAAAGTGTGCACCTAGATCCCAAGACTGAGAAACAACAGTGGAACGCTTTTCGTGGCGCTTGCGATGCCATATTCAAGGCTCGTGATGCCAAACGTGCCGAAGACTCTGCGGCCGAGGAAGCCCAGTTTGCCGCAGGCAAGCTCATTATTGAGGAGTTGAAAAATCTGCACACCCACGATCTCAAAGAGGCGAAAAGTCGGCACGCCGATCTGCGCAGGCGTTGGCAGACGTTCAGCAAAGAGCAGCCCAAACAGGCAGCCAGCTTACGCCATGG
>JBDKJU010000275.1:0-2864 GCA_039796435.1 Pseudomonadota bacterium
TAGGTGCCCGGACGTGGCGGCACGGCGTACATCTCTGCCGTGTCAAAAAAGTTGATGCCGTGCTCTAAAGCCCTGTCCATGATGCTGTGCGCTGTGGACTCATCCACCTGCTCACCAAAAATCATGGTGCCTAGGCAGATGGGGGTGACGTTTAAATCGCTGGAACCGAGTTTGACTAAGGGTGCGTTTTTCATGGAATTTAAGGGTGTTTTGAAATTTGATGCCTAATTTGAAATGATAGTTTACACACTCGCACTTTGCTTTGTAGCGTAGCGTGCCTCCTCTTGCAGCCGCAGCACCCGCCGCTGCACTTTACCGGTCGTCGTCATCGGCAGCGCGTCGATAAATTCAATTTCTTTGGGATACTCATAGGGAGCCAAAAGCGATTTAACGTGCGTTTGTAACTCTGCAATTAAGTCTGCTTTTTCTGCATAACCTGCCGCCAAAACCACATAGGCTTTCACCACCGCGCCGCGTTCAGCGTCGGGTTTGGGCACGACGGCGGCGTTGGCGACTGCCGGGTGTTTGACCAAGCAGTTTTCTATTTCACTGGGACCGATGCGGTAGCCAGCGGCTTTGAAAACGTCGTCGGCGCGGCCGCTGTACCAGAGGTAGCCGTCGGCATCACGCGTAGCCAAATCACCGGTTCTGCACCAGTCGCCCGTGAATTTGGCTTGCGTGGCGGCTTCGTTTTTCCAGTAGCCAAGGAAAAAAATCGGGTCGGGCTGGCCGTGGATGTCAAAGCGGTTCACCGCCACGTCGCCCGGCACGCCGTCGGGGCAGATGTTGCCGTCGTCGTCGATGACTGCAACGTTGTGTCCGGGGTAAGGTTTTCCCATGCTGTTGGGTTTGCTAGGGTATTTGACAGCACAATTGCCCACGATGTAGTTGATCTCAGTTTGGCCGAACATCTCATTGACGGTAACGTCGAGCTGATTTTGGCAATAGTCATAAACCGCATCGCCAACAGCCTCGCCCGCACTCATGATGGCTGCAAGGCGCAGTTTGAACTGCTTTTTCGGCTCAGGGAACGCCTTCATCATGGCTTTGAGCGCCGTGGGGAAGAGGAAAGTGTGCGTCACGCGTTGGGTTTGCAGCAGCTCAAAGGTAGCTTCGGGGCTAAACCTGCCATTAAAAGCGATGATTTCGCGACCAAAGTACAGCGTCGGTAGCAACGCATCCATCAAACCGCCCGTCCACGCCCAGTCTGCCGGGCTCCAAAAGATAGCATTGGATGATTTGTTTGCCTTGCCGTCAAAACCAAACCAGTTCTGGCTGCACACAAAGCCGGTCAAGTTGCCAATCAGCGCTCTGTGCGGAATCAGCGCCCCCTTTGGCGGGCCGGTTGTGCCGCTGGTGTAGATCAAAATCGCGCCGTCATCAGCTTGGGTGACAACCAAATATGGATTTTTTACTATATTTTTTATAGCTGCATAGGCAATCAATACGCCGGCTACAGCCAAAATATGCCTTAATTTAGGACAATTTGACTGAATTTGACGCAAAACGGGCTCTGATGCCTCATCCACCAAGGCGACGACGGCGTCTGAGTCGTTGATGCGGTATTCCAGTGCATCTGGGCCAAACAACATGGACAGCGGCACCGCTATCGCCCCCATTTGCAGCACCGCCATGTAGGCCACTGCTGTTTCAAAGCGCTGCGGTAGCACGATGGCAACGCGGTCGCCGCGTTTGACGCCTAAGTCGGCGAGTTTGGCAGACAGCGCATCGGCCGCCTGCTGCAATTGTTGATAACTGTAAGCTTTTGATTTTGCTAATGATTTTCCAACAACATGCACACGAATCGCCACAGCTTTGGGTGTTTTTGTCGCCCAGCGGGTGCAGCAAACCTGGGCAATGTTGAAATGGTCAGGAACATGCCAGCCAAATTGCGCATGCAGCTGCGCATAGCTGTCAGCGTTTAGACTGCTGTCTTCAAGTTGACTCATACCCGTCCTTTTTGCCATGTTTGCATCCATCTTTTCTTTATGATCTAACAATGTACACCGTAAAAAGAACCCCAAAAAGCGAATTTATACCGATTCGCAAGATGAACTACCACGTTTTGGCGTGGGGCAATGCGGCATCTAAGCTGCCACCCCTTGTTTTGATGCACGGCTGGATGGATGTGGCAGCGTCTTACCAGTTCATGGTTGATGCGCTGAGCGAAGCATTTTTTAAAGATCGCCTCATCATCGCGGCCGACTGGCGTGGCTATGGCAAAACATCAGGGCCTGCGGTTGATAACTACTGGTTTCCTGATTACTTGGCCGATTTAGACTTTTTGCTCGACCATTACGCGGGTGACAAACCAGTCGATTTGGTCGGCCACAGCATGGGCGGCAATGTGGTGATGATGTATGCCGGCAGCCGCCCAGACCGCATACGTAGGCTTGTCAATTTAGAAGGTTTTGGCATGCCAGTCAGCACGCCAGACAAAGCACCGGCAAGGTACGCGCAGTGGATGGATGAACTGAAAAAGCTACAACGTGGCGAGCTCAATTTAACCGCCTATGACAAAGCCGATGGCGTAGCGCGCCGTTTGATGAAGACCAACCCGCGTTTAGCCCGCGACGATGCTGGCAAAGCCAAAGCCAACTGGCTGGCGCGGCATTGGGCGGCTGAAAATGCGCAGGGGAAATGGGACATTTTGGGCGATGCAGCCCACAAAATCGTCAATGCCAACCTCAGCAATGTGGCTGAGGCCATTGAGCTCTATAAAAACATTTCTGCACCTGTGCTGGTGGTGGAAGCAAGTGATGACTCATTGAGTGGCTGGTGGAATGGCAAGTACACACTGGCTGAGTTTCACGACCGGCTCAAAAACGTACCCAACTGCACCGTCCAAGTCGTGCAAGACGCTG
>JBDKJU010000276.1:0-5987 GCA_039796435.1 Pseudomonadota bacterium
GTCATCGTAGTCGTCCAACACATCGGCAACAAAACTTTGATCAATTTTGATTTGATCAAAAGGCAATTTGCGCAACATGGCCAGCGATGAATGCCCGGTACCAAAATCGTCCATGGAGAAACGCAGACCAAGGGCGCGCAGTTCATTCATTTTGGCTTGCGCATCCACCAGATTGTCCATCACCAAAGACTCGGTCAGCTCAAGCTCAAGGTTGCTGGGGGTGAAGGTGTAGGCGGTAAACAATTCACGGAAACGCACGATGAAATCTGCCTGTTTGAACTGTCTGGCACTGACATTGACCGAGATACGAATGTGCTGAAAACGCGGGTCCAGATGCCATTGATTCAGTTGCTCGCAGGCGGTTTTTAACACCCAATAGCCAATACTGATGATTTGCCCGCTTTGTTCTGCCACTCCGATGAATTCGCTCGGGCGAATCAGGCCACGGTTGGGGTGGTTCCAGCGTATCAAGGCCTCTACTCCTACCACTTCGTTGCGGTGATCTACCTGCAATTGATAGTACAGCTCGAACTGTTGATTGGGGATGGCGGTGATTAAATCTTTTTCAATGGCAGAACGTACCTCTACATTCTCTTGCATATCCGGGCTGAAAAAACGCACAGTGTTGCGGCCTGCGGTTTTGGCAGCATACATGGCAATATCGGCCATGCGCATCAGCTCATCGGCGCTGTGGTCAGCACTATTGAACAGCACCACGCCAATACTCGGGGTGCTGCGGAATTGATTGGTCTCCAGATCAAAGGGGTTGTTCATGCTGTGCAGTATGCGCACACTCAGTTCTGTCGCCACCTTGTGGGCGTCTGGCTGCTCCTCTGCCAAAGCCCCAAGCCGCACCACAAATTCGTCCCCGCCCAATCTGGCCACGGTGTCCCCCTCGCGCGTGGCGCTGCGCAAACGCTCTGCCACCTGCTGCAGAAGCAGGTCGCCCATGTGGTGACCAAAAGTATCGTTCAGCGTTTTAAAGTCATCCAGGTCGATAAAGAGCAGGCCGGTATACATGGCACCGGCGTGGCTTTTTTCTATGGTGGTGGTGAGCACTTCGAGCAGCAAACGTCGGTTGGGCAGACCAGTTAATGGGTCGTAATAGGCCAAGCGCTCAATCGCCTCTTCGTTTTGTTTGCGTTCGGTGATGTCCCAGTACAGACACACAATACCGCCATCCGAAGTTCTGTTTTCGACAACCTGTATGGTGCGCTTTGTGGGCAACACCATCACCTCATTGCCGGTGGTGGCCAAGTGCCTGTGCATGCGCTGCTCAATCCATGTTGCCAATTCTTCCGGGCTGGCATTCGGTATGAGGTAGGCGGCCGATACCTTGATGGCATCACGAAAGGCGATGCCTTCCACCAGCACGGACTTAAGCCAAGGAAAATACTCAAAGAGCTTTTGATTCCAGCGCACAATCTTGTCGTCCTGATTCACCAGGATGAAACCGCCATTCATAGACTCAAGCGCCTTTTCAACCGTGAGCTTGGACTCGCTTAGTTGTTGGCGCGTGGTCAGCAGACCGATTAAGTAATGTCTGGCAAACCAGGCGAGGGCAAGCAAACTCAGCACAATGGCTGCGGTAGTGAAGATCACGGTGCGGGTGTCGCGGTACCACTCTTTGTAGATCTGGCCTTTGGATAGGGCGGTGGTGATGTAAAGACCCGGATAAATACTGCGTCTTGCGGTGAGCAGGGAGTAATTCTCACTCAGGCGTGCCAGACGCCAATCCGTGGTGCCCAGCTTCCAGCTCGCATTGATATTGGGGTAGAGATACTGCCCCAAAAGCGCGGTGTTCAAAGGGGCGCTGGCCAAGAGCAAGCCCTGCTCGTTTTCAAGAGTGATTTCAAAGCCATCGCTCTCCACCCCTTGACTAAACGCCGCCACCAGTTGACTCACGGGCACGGTAGCCACCACATAGATAGCTTGCCCTTCGAGACTCAATTTGCGTGCGAAAAAAATGCCCTGTTCAGCCGTGGTCAACATTTTTTGCGGGCGACTGATCACTATTTGCTGCGCATTGTCGTTGAGCAGCAAAGCCAAAAACTCCCCATTCAGTGCCTGCTCGGTAGTGAAATAACCCTGATTGGAACTGGCGACCACACGCAGCTTGGTATCGAGAAAAATAAAGTCGCGGATCATCATGTTTTGATCTGCCAGATTGCGCAGCAAGGCGGTAGTGCCCTGTGCACCTAGATCGCTTTCATGCACATGAGCAGTGCTCAATACATCGGCAATGCCACTCAGTTGCATGTCAATGCTAAGCAGATTACGATTGACTGCAAGTTCTGCGCCCACGGCGTACTTGCTCACTCTGTCCGTGGCATAGGCGACTGTGGCGCGCTCGTCACTGTTGACCAAGCCATAGGCAATCAGCAATATCAGCGTAGCCATCAGCGTGGCTATTAAGGCAATGATGAGAGTGAGCTTAACCTGGGCAGTTTTAAACATGGGGCGAATCAACTTGGCAGGCGCGGTACCATTTGTGCGCAAGTCGGGCCACAGCGTTGAATCCACTTGGGCAAGACTGCTTCTTTGTATATTTTTACGCGTAATTTTTCGTCGTTGCTGTTGGGCCTGATGATTTGCATTTGACCCAGCTTGCCAGCGGTGCAGATCTCGGCATTGCCTTGATTACAGGCGATGCCGAGTGCCATATCGTCGCGGGCGTCTTGCCAGATATCGTGTTCCAATTTGGGCAGACGATTGAGCAGCAGGGTCTTTAAGTCATCGGGCAAACGGCCCCAAGCCTGGATGTTCGCGGCCAACACGGAGATACCAAAACTCAGTGGCATGGTGTGCATATGGGTGGTCAATTGATGCAGACCGATGCTGTTGCCGGAGCGCGCGCCGGTGACCACGCAATCAAAATTTTTATTGCGCATATTGGGCATGACTTCAGAAAAGGTAGTGATGACCGGAATGGCCCCAAGGGCTTCGATAAAGTCGGCCGTCATCGGCGAGGCCACGCGCACCCGCCTGCCTTTCAAATCACTGAGCTGGGTAAAGGCGTAGTTGCAAAACAATACTTGCGCCGGGTAGGCATAGATAGACAGCAGTTTGATGCCAAAGCGTTTGGCCAGGGCGTCTTCAAGTTGTGGGCGCAGCTTTTGAGTGAGTGCCAAGGCACTGTCAATATGGCTGTGGTATCCGGCTAGGTCAACAGCGGTGAATTCAGGGTACTTGGTGGCGATTTGACTGAGTTGCAAGGTGGCAAAGGGCAGAACCCCCAGCTGCATCATGCGCAACATTTCTTGCCCGGGAATGCCCGCCTGATCATAGGGAATGATTTCGGCGATGAATTTGCCATTGCTGGCCTGCTTGATTTCCTGGTTCCAGAACGGTTGCTCTAGCTTGCTGAAGCGATTTCCTGTGGCCAGACCACCAATGACACGTATGGAGGGGGTATTGTTGTTTTGGCTGATTTGTGCAATGGCATTGGGCACACTGCTTACCAAACATGCCCAGACACAGAGTAAGCAAGAGAGGTATGTCTTCATCTTCGGATTGTAGTCAATTAAATAGGCTTTATAAATGTAGCCAACACCCAGTACAGCGCCAGTGCCCACAGACAGAGTATCAAAATCATACCTGTTTTTGAGGCTTTTGGCCATGGGTGAGGTGCTTGGCTTTTGATCTGGTCAAACAAATTCCTTGGGGTCATGCGTATACCCAAGGCAATCATGATGGGCAAAAGAATCACATCGTCAACAAAACCCAGCAGTGGAATAAAGTCTGGGATCAAGTCTATGGGCGAGAGCGCATAAGCTAAGGTCAGCCACCACCAAGCCCGACAATACCAAGGCAGCTCTGGCGAACGCGCCACCGCATAGACGAGCGCGATTTGCTGCTTAAGGGTGCTGGCCCATTGCCTGAGAATGCGGATAAGATGAGACATGTGCTCAGCTATTGATCACACCAGCGGGCACGTGCGCACTTGGCACTACCTGTGCCGCCTGTTCTACATGGCGGGTCTGGTCATCAAAGAAAATATCGGCACGAAATGCACGTAAAAATTCGGCTTTGGCCAGACCGCCCAAGAACAAGGCTTCATCAATACGTATGCCCCAGGCGCGCAAGGTGCGAATCACTCGTTCATGCGCCGGGGCGCTGCGGGCGGTGACCAGGGCAGTGCGAATAGGAGATTGCTCGGCTGGATAGTCGCGTTGTATGCTGTACAACGCTGCTAGAAAGGCTTTAAACGGGCCGCCTGCGAGGGGTTGGTGGGCGGCGGCTGATTCACTGGCGGTAAAGGCAGCCAGCCCCTTGCTTTGAAACACCTGCTCGGCCTCGTCAGAGAACAGCACGGCGTCACCATCAAAAGCAATACGCAAAAGTGCGTCGCTGTGCGCTGTTGACACCACGTGCTGCGGCATGATGATGCGGGCAGCGGCAAAACCATCATTGAGAGCGCTGCGCACGTCACCTTCGTCGGCCGACAGAAATAGGTCTGCGCCAAAAGCAGGGACGTAGAGGGAGGTATTTGCCCCGCCAGTAAACGCCGCGCGGGTGATGTCGAGCCCATAGTGCCGTATGGCGTTAAATACCCTGAGACCCGTGTCGGCGGTGTTGCGCGACAACAGCAGAATTTCTACGCGCTTGCGGTCCGGAGTATTGAGGGCGAGGAGTTTTTTGACCAGTTGAAAGGCACCACCGGGGGCGAGAATGTCGTTTTCGTGGGCGATTTGGTAGGCCTGATACGCCTCGACGCCTTTTTCGGTAAACACCTGATGGGCGGCGGTGAGGTCAAACAGAGCCCGCGAGGAAATCGCAATGACCAATTGTTGTTTGTGCAACATGCTGTGGTCTCTGTCTGCCGTGGGCAAATGCACTTGGGCCTCTTGTCTATTTTTTCTCAAAACACAATACTGTGCCTTTTACCGCTTTTTGTGGGGTGGTTCTGAAGATGTGCTCTTCGCTGCTGCGGGTGGCAAAACCAAGCTTTTCAGCCATTCCCTGGACATAGACAGGGGAGTGGGTGTAGCGCAGCTGTCGGCTCAGCCTGATGGAGGCGTCATCAGCAGGGCTGTCATGGTGCTCAAGACTAAGATACAGCAAACCACCTTCTTTAAGCACAGAGTGCACTTGGGCAAGCAGACCTTCGGGGCGACCTAGATAAGGCAAGAGCTCGGCGGCCACGACCACGTCGTAGGCAGCGGGCGCGCTCTGGGCACAAAAATATTCCAGCGCTTGCTGTTTGATGTCGCTGTAGGCATTGCGTTGCTGCGCATACACAAGCATGGCTGAGGAGAGATCGACGCCAGTGAAATGCAAGGGGTTTTGTGTCGGATAGGCCGCCAAAAGGCCGGTGCCACACCCCAAGTCAAGCACACGCGTGTGTTCTGGTAAATGCTGTAAATGCCGGGCTAAGTGAGCGGGCAATAGGTAGTTCTCGCTCAGCGCGGACTGATCATAAGCGGCCGCGGTCCAGTCAAAATAAGCCTGCACAAAGGCGTGCGGCGCCACGGGTGGAACAGCGGCGCCGTCTTGGCTTTTGGCCGCCTTGACAAAATGATAGGGGCTGTCAGGTGCTTGTGCTTGGGTGATATGCGTTAGAAAATCAGCCAACTCCGTGCTTTGGCCCAACTGTTCGAAAATGCCGACTTGCCGCATAACGCGGTCAAACTGCAGTCCATGCACCTCCATGGCTTTTTGATTGCTGCGCATGGCCTGCTGCCACTGACCCAGACGCTGAAGACAGATGGCCTCTGCATCCAGTGCTTCAGGCATATCTGCTTGTTGCGCCAGCGCTCCCTGGTAGAGTTCCAGAGCTTGTGGGTACTCACCACGCGCAAAGTGGCAGTTGCCTAGATTCACATAGGCCGGGGCAAAACGAGGGTCTGTGGCAATGGCCGCGCGGTAGAGATTTTCACCTTGCGCATCACGGCCCACATCTAATAGGCAAGCCGCCAAGTTAAACATGGTGGGGGCATGTGTGGGATTGCGTGCCAGTGCCTGTTCATAGGCCAGAATGCCGGCCA
>JBDKJU010000277.1:0-3382 GCA_039796435.1 Pseudomonadota bacterium
TTGATAAGCGATACAGCCTAAGATTTGTCAAGCTTGATACAAAATCAGACTTTATGAAGTTGAACTTAGCATAATACCACTTTTTAAGTAATTCGTCAATTTTGAACCCAATTCCCCCACCCGTCACTCAGCGAGGCATCGCCCAGTTGCACCGACAGGCCGCCAGCGGCGAGCGTGACTGGCGGCACGACCAAGAGCCGGAGTGGCATCTGGCGGTGCGCCACTATACCGACGAGGGTATCCGTGCGGCGGAGGTGCAGGCCTTATTTCGTGCCCTGCCTTTGGTGGTCGCGCACAGCAGTGAGTTAGGCATGGGGCAGGTGCTGACGCATGATGGCTATGATTTGCCTATGCTGCTCAGTCGTGACCAAAAGGGGCAGGTGCACGCGCATTTGAATGTCTGCCGCCACCGTGGCATGCGCCTGCTCGACGGCAAAGCTGGGGCGGTGGACAAGACGGCTGTTGTCTGCCCCTATCATGCTTGGAGCTACCAGCTGGACGGGGCACTGCGACACATCAGTCATGCAGAGGGTTTTGACGCCTGTGCGCCCGGGCAACGAGATTTGGTGCGACTCCCCTGCGCCGAACGGCATGGTCTGATCTGGGTATTGCCGGTGCGCGACGCGACGCTAGATCTTGCGGCTTATCTTGGGGCCATGGACACAGAACTGCCTTATTTTGCAATGGACCAGCTGACCCATTTTCGCACCACTGAGGCCATTTATGATTGCAACTGGAAGTTGCTCATGGATGCGTTTTTGGAGAGTTACCACATCCGCGTATTGCATCAAAAAAGCATTTACCCTTTTTTCATGGATGGAGTGGTGGCCAGCGAGCGTGTGGGCAGGCACATACACTCACTGGTGGCGCGTCGGGAGTGTGAGACTTGGGCCAAGGGCAGTGCAGACATCCGCGACACGGACTTGCAGTTACCGTTGACACAGTTGTGTCAGTTGAGCACACCCTCGCATATTCTTTTCCCGAACACCATTGCCACTTTCCACCCTGATTATCTTAGTCTTATCAGTCTGTTTCCAGTTGCCGCAGGAAAAATGCGCTGGCAGCATCGTATGTTGGTGCCCAAGCACAAAATCTCGGCGGACTGGTTGCCGCATTGGCACAAGACCCATGAGCTGATTGAGAAGACAGTGTTCCAAAAAGAGGACATATACTGTGCAGTTGACATGCAGAAAGGTTTTAACAGTGGTGCAAATGATTACCTTACCGTGGGCCGGATGGAGCGGGGCATGCAGTGGTTTCACGAGCAAGTGGCTGCGGAACTAGAAGGCTTGGGTAATGGACAGATTTAACGAAATGCGCGCCTTGGTGAGCGTGGTCGAAGCCAAGAGTTTTGCCGGCGCTTCAGAAAAAATCGGGGTATCGCGCGCCGGTGTCACGCGCTTGATTGGGGATCTTGAGCAACGTTTGGGGGTGCGTATGTTAAATCGCACCACCCGCAATTTATCACTCACGCCAGAGGGGGAAATTTTTTATGCCCGCTGTCGTAGGCTGGTGCTGGATACGTTTGACGCCGAAGCAGAAATGGCCGAGCACAACAACAAGCCCACTGGTGACTTGCGCATCAGCGCGCCAGTGAGTTTTGGGGTGCGCTATCTGGCACCGATGTGGCCGCGTTTTTTTGAGAAATACCCGCAGGTCTGTCTTGACATTCATCTGACGGACCAAGTGGTTGACCTCATTGACCACCACATTGATCTTGCTATTCGCATTGGCAAACTGGGCGACTCATCCTTGGTGAGCAGGCAAATCAGTTCTACCACGATGCGTCTGTGTGCCAGCCCTACTTACCTTGAGAAGTTTGCGCCCATTAGTGAACCCAAAGAACTGGCAGAGCACGCTGTCATCGCATACAGCTATTGGTCAGAGCAGGACGAATGGGAGTTCACCCACGATGGTGAGGTGCAGGTGGTCAAGACCCGGCCGGTGATGCGCGTAAACAATGGCGAGACCTGTTTGGCGGCGGCACTGGCGGGGGTAGGCTTGGTCTTGGCTCCTGATTTCATGTGTGCTGATTTATTGCGAGCTGGCTTGCTAGAGGTGGTCTTGCCTGAGCACAGCAGTAAAACCATTGGCATTCACTTGGTGTACCCAAGTCGTAAATACGCCGCGCCTAAGTTACGCGCCATGATGGAGTTTCTCAATACTGAGTTCAACACCTTGGCTTGGTAGTACTTTTCTTGGGTCATAGTTTCACGCAGACGTTTTTGCTTTCGGTGTAAAACTCTATCGAGTGCACTCCCCCTTCGCGCCCTATGCCTGAGTGTTTGCTGCCTCCGAAGGGGGTGCGCAAGTCGCGCAAAAACCAGGCGTTGACCCAGGCTATGCCAACATCTAGGCTTGCTGCCACACGGTGTGCTTTGGACAAATCGCGAGTCCACACCGAGGCGGCCAGCCCATAGCGAGTGTCATTGGCTTTGTGGATGACTTCGCTCTCGGTTTCAAATGCCGAGATGTGGCAGCACGGGCCGAAAATCTCTTCTTTGATCACTCTGGCGTTTTCTGGTAAGCCAGTCCAGATGGTGGGCTGTATCCAAGAACCCTGCGCCAGCGCCTCCGGCATGTCAGGAACCCCCCCACCGGTGATGACTTGGGCACCTTCTGCTTTGGCCAAGGCATAGTAGGACAGCACCTTGGCCTGATGTTCCTTGCTGATCAGTGGCCCCATTTTGGTGGCAGGGTCTTGGGGCATTCCCAGAGTTAATTTTTCCGCACCTTGTTTCAAGGCCACGACGAAACGCTCAAATATGGGTTTCTCCACATACACGCGTTCTGTGCCTAGGCACACTTGCCCGCAGTTGGCGAACACCGAGCGCATGGTGCCTTCGATGGCTGCGTCAAAATCGCAATCAGCAAATACGATGGCAGGGTTTTTGCCCCCCAGCTCCATACTCACCGGCCGCAAGCCCTTGGCCGCCGCTTGCATAATCACTTCACCGGTACGCGTCTCGCCGGTAAAGGTGATGGCCGCAACGCCCGGGTGCTCGGTGAGAAACTGTCCGGCCGAGTGTGGCCCCAAACCATGAACAAGGTTGTAGACCCCTTTAGGGATGCCGACTTCTCGCATCACCTCGGCCAGCAAGGTGGCCGTTTGCGGGGTTTCTTCCGACGGCTTGACCACCACGGTGTTGCCACAGGCCAAGGCTGGCCCGACCTTCCAGGTCATGAGCAACAAGGGCAGGTTCCATGGACAAATCACCCCCACCACCCCGACAGGACGGCGCTGGGCGTAGTTCAGTGCCCCACGTCCATCCGGAGTGTTCATTTCGAAAAATTCAGTGGGGAGATTCTTCACCAAATCGGCGAAGATGGCGAAATTGGCCGCACCGCGCGGAATATCGATATGACGCGCCAAACTCTCTGG
>JBDKJU010000278.1:0-2619 GCA_039796435.1 Pseudomonadota bacterium
AAGACATCGACTTCAATTGCGGTGATATCGTGGAAGGCAAGGCCAGTGTCGCTGAACTTGGGCAACAATTTTTTGAACTGATTTTGCGCACGGCCTCAGGCGAGAAAAGCAAAAGCGAAATGCATGGCTACGGGCAGCAGGAGTTCGTGCCTTGGCAAGTCGGCGCGGTGATGTGATGCTGACCTCTCGTTTAGGCTTAGGCACACGCGCCATCCACGCAGGCGCCAGCCCTGACCCAGCCACAGGAGCGCGTGCCACCCCCATCTACCAAACCGCGTCGTTTGTGTTTGACTCGGCAGACCAGGCGGCTTCGCTGTTCAACCTGGAAACTCCAGGGCATGTGTATTCGCGTCTGTCCAACCCCACCAATGCCGTGCTGGAAGAACGCATGGCGGCCTTGGATGGGGGGGTAGCAGCCTTGGCCGTGTCCAGCGGACAGGCCGCCCTGCATCTGGCGATTTGCACCTTGCTCTCGGCGGGTGATCACATCGTGGCGGCCAGCGCTTTATACGGTGGCTCGCATAATCTGCTCACTTACACCCTGCCCCGCTTTGGTATCCACACCACCTTTGTCAATGGCAGTGACCACGATGCTTGGCGCGCGGCCATACGCCCCAATACCAAGCTATTGTTTGGCGAAACCTTGGCCAACCCGGGCAATGAAGTGCTCAACCTTCCAGTGCTCGCCGAGCTGGCACACCGCCATGATCTGGCTCTACTGGTTGACGCCACCATGACTACCCCGGCGCTGTCGCAACCCATAGAACAAGGGGCTGACTTGGTCATGCACTCGGCCACCAAATTTCTCTCTGGCCATGGCGTGGTGATTGGCGGGGTGTTGGTGGACGGCGGTCGCTTCGACTGGATGGCCAATGCCACCCGTCGGCAACGTTACGATACCCTCACGCAAGCCTATGCCGGATTCCACGGCATGGTGTTTGCAGAAGAGTCGTCTACCGCTGCATTCAGCCTGCGAGCCAGGCGCGAAGGCCTGCGTGACCTAGGCGCCTGTCTTGCGCCTTTTGCTGCCTGGCAAATTCTGCAAGGCTTGGAAACATTGCATGTGCGCATGCCCAGACACGTGGAAAACAGTCTCAAGGTAGCGCAATTTCTACTGGCACATCCCTTTGTTGCCCAGGTCGCGCATCCCATGCTGGAGGCTCATCCACACCACGCCCTCGCCAGTCAGCTCTACCCCGCGGGCTGCGGCGCTGTGTTTAGTTTTGCGATCAAGGGCTCACGCGCACAAGGCAAGGCCCTGATTGACAAGCTCACCCTGTTCTCCCATCTGGCCAATGTCGGAGATGCCAAATCCTTGGTCATCCACCCGGCCAGTACCACCCATTTCCGCATGGACCAAGACGCGCTTGCCCAAGCGGGGATCAGCGAAGGCACCATACGTCTGTCCATCGGCCTTGAAGAGGCCAATGACCTCATTGACGATCTCAAGTCCGCCTTAAAATTCGCTGAAAAGGCCGCCGCATGAGTCTCTACGCTTACACAGGCACGCGCGCCTTTGTGGCGTCCCAGCCCACCGTGGTGTTTCTGCATGGTGCTGGCAATGACCACTGCGTGTGGGCCTGGCAATCACGCTATCTGGCCCACCACGGCTTTAATGTGCTCGCTTATGACCTGCCCGGACATGGCCTCAGTCAAGACAGTGTCTGCCACACAGTGGAAGAATTTGCCCAATGCATCGCCAATGATTTAAACGCCCGGTCACTGCAGCGCATTGCGCTCGTGGGACACAGCATGGGCTCACTCATCGCCTTAGCCATCACCGCGGCCCTGCCCGGGCAAATAAGTCATCTGGCCTTGATCGGCACTGCAGTGCCCATGGCAGTGGGTGAGGTGCTGCTGCAAGCCGCCGCCAACGATCCCCACACGGCCTACGCCATGATCCGCGACTGGGGGCTGTCGCCTACGGCGCAGTGGGCCGCCAACCCTGCCCCTGGCCAATGCATGAGCGCAGGCGCGGTGCGCCTCATGGACTTGCAGGTGCCACACAGATTGCACGCTGATTTGCAAGCCTGCAAGCACTTCACCGATGGCCTGCGGCTTGCCGAAAATTACCACGGCAAGACTATGCTCATTCTGGGCGCTGAGGACCGCATGACCCTGCCCAAGGCCGCTGAATCTCTTTACCAAACGCTGACGCGAGTTGAGAAACACGTGCTGCCCGGAGTGGGCCATAACTTGATGGCAGAGGCGCCCGTTTCCGTTAGGAAATTGCTCTACGCTTTTTTCACCCAGGCGCAGTAATGTCCAAGGCACCACGTTTTTATGTAAACGGCCCTTACTTAGAAGATGGTGGCCTGCTCCCTGCCGCTGTATTTCACCATGCGGTCACAGTACGACGTCTGCATTCAAACGATGCGCTGACCATCTTCAACGGCGATGGTCAAGAACAAAATTTACGCCTCCGCCAAGTACAAAAAAAAACCGCCACCGTCAGCGCCCTGCCGCCTAGCGCCGGCCCTGCACCACACCCCAAAGCCATTCACTTGGGCATTGCCAGTATCCAACAACTCGATTGGGCACTGCAAAAAGCCACAGAACTGGGGGCAGACAAAATCACCATATTGACCACCGAGCGCAGTCAGGGCATACACACCGCCC
>JBDKJU010000279.1:0-5072 GCA_039796435.1 Pseudomonadota bacterium
CCTTGGCGGTCAGTCCTGCCTGTCCGATAATGACCACGGGGTCCAGGTGGTGGGCGGCTGCCGATATATTGCGGCGATCAGCAGCGGAGAGTTGGAGCATAGTCATAAGTGAGTAAAAGGAGTATATTGACGACTAATTAGAGGAGATAAAAACATGCAAGTCAGTGAGATTTTACGGATTAAGGGAAACCGTTTATTTGTCCTCGCCCCCGAGGCCAGCATGGAAACCGCCATTGCCCTCATGGCGCGTGAGGATGTGGGCTCGATTTTGGTGGCCCAAGGCACACAGTTACTGGGTTTGTTGACCTTTAGAGAAGTGCTGCGTCATCAGGCACAACATGGCTCAGGAGCGACGCTGATTGCCGAGGTGATGGATGCCACCCCATTTACCACCAGCCCCGAAGTAGACATCATGAGTTTGCGCGCGGCCATGTTACATAACCATGCCCGCTATGTGCCGGTGAATGCTGATGGCAAGCTCATTGGCGTGCTGTCCTTTCACGATGTGGCCAAGGCGGTGATCAGCGCACAAGATCTGGAAAATGAGGCGCTGAAAAATTACATCAATGATGTGCCAGCCTTGCGTGCTTGATGGCTCGTTTACTTATTCCGCTTCAGTAGCCAATAGGCGCACAGTGCCAAACCTGCAAGGGCGATAAAGGGCAAAGAGGCGCCAATGACGGTGTGCCAACCTTGGGTATTGACCAAGGCGCCAGCAGCGCTGGAAGACAGCGCCATGGTGAGAAATACCAGCGCATCATTGGCACCTTGAGCCTTGTTTTTTTCACTGGCGGTGTAGGTTTCGGTAAGCAGATTGGTGCCCCCCAGATACATGAAGTTCCAGCCTACCCCAAGCACGGCCAGCCCCAACCAGAACACTGCCACACTTTGTCCGGAAAACAAAATGAAGGCCGCCGCAAAATTAAGCACCACGCCCAGGCCGATGATGGTGTAGACGCCCATTTTCTTGATTAAATCTCCGGTGAACAAGCTGGGCAAAAACATGGCGGCCACATGCCACTCAAGCACGAACACCGCCTCTTTATAGGGGTGTCCGCAAAAACTCATCGCCAAGGGGGTGGCCACCATCAGCAAGTTCATCACCCCATAACCGATGGCGGCGGCCAGCACCGCCAACAGGTATTTTGGCTGGCGCATGATATGGGTCAGCGGTCGCGCTGGCGGGCCTTCGCCCACGGACACGCTGCTGTCACTTAGTTGCAGTCGGCTTTGTATGAGCAGAGCAAGGAGTGCAAACACGATCAGTGAGAGATAGGTGCCGGCATAAGTGACATTTAACCAGTCTTTGGAGATTTTTGAGCTCTCGGGGCCTAAGAGGCCACCGGCTATGCCGCCTAATAACACCAATGAAATGGCGCGTGCCTTGTTTTGTGGCCCCACGCTGTCTGCCGCAGCGAAGCGGTACAGAGCACCACTGGCCGCGTAAGTGCCAATGAAAAAAGTGCCAAAACACAAAAGATAGAAATCTCTTTGCGAGACGGCGTAGGCGCACAGGCTGGCACCGACTATGGCGAAGAGAGTGAAATGCATGAAGGCGCGGCGCCGCCCGACACGTTTCATCCAGGCGGAGACAGGCATGGCCGAGAGCGCCGAGCCAACCACATAGGTCATGGCGGGGAGAGTGGCCAGGGCTTTACTGGGGGCCAGCATGAACCCGGTGAGACCATTGACCGCCATCAAAATAACGGTGTTGGTCAACAGCAGACCTTGGCACAGCGCCAGTAGGACAATGCTTCTGTTGGCGCGCGCGGAATCGAAAGTTTTGAATAACATCAGGAGAGCCTGAGCACGCAGGCATCACCCATACCCGTGCGCCAAACCTTGACTTTGCTGCACACTATGCCCACAGCTGTCGCTTCACGGGCAATGTAAGCGCAGAGATTTTCAAGTGTGGGGATGCCCAGTCCAGGCACTTCGTCAAGCATGTGGTGATCAAGTTGTGCGCGTATTTTTTCGATCGCCAGACGAATGTGCCCCAAGTCCTGCACCATGCCAGTGCTGCTGTCTGGCTCGCCAGTGACGAAGAGTTCGGCGTGGTAGGTGTGGCCATGTACTCGGCGGCTGGCCTCGGCCTCAATTTGCCGTCTCAGGGTGTGGGCGGCATCGAAAAAAAATTGCTGTGAAATGGTGTAGTGGGGCATGATTCACGTATTAACGTATGCCCGTGATTTTATGGGTTTGCAGGGACAGTTGCCAACGAGGCTTGGCCAGGCAAAGAGCAATGCAGTCTTCGGTGTTGCCTTGCTTGTCGGGTCCGTCCATGGGTTGCAAGTAAAAGCGTGCAAAGGGCAATTGCGACAGCGCGTCTAAATCAAAGGAGGGCTGTGGCCACACCAGTTTGAGCTCTTGCCCGTTTTTTTGCACCCAGGCATCAAGGGCACCGGCTTTGGGGCTGATGCACAGATGATCAATGCCCGCAGGTGCCAAGACCGTGCCATTGCTTTCAACGGCAATCTCGAAATCAAGCGCATGCAGGGCATCGATGAGTGCTGGGTTTACTTGCAGCAAGGGTTCGCCACCGGTCAACACCGTGAGCTTTTGGCCAGTTTGGCTGGTTTGGCCGGTTTGGTTGTTTGTTCCTTTGTTGTTGGGCCACAGGGACGCTATGGCTGCGGCGAGGGTCTCGGCGTTGCGGTACTTGCCGCCCAGCGTGCCATCAGTGCCGACAAAGTCGGTGTCGCAAAATTGGCAAATGGCGCTGCCACGGTCACGTTCCAGCCCAGACCAGAGATTGCAGCCCGCAAAGCGGCAGAACACAGCTGGTCGGCCGGCATTGCCCCCTTCACCCTGCAAGGTGTAGAAAATCTCTTTAACGCTGTACGTCATTCCAAGCCTTGTATCCACGTGCGCGTAAATCGCAAGCCGGGCAAATGCCGCAGCCATAGCCCCAGGCATGTTTGCTGCCACGCTCACCGAGATAACAGGTGTGGCTGTGCTCAATAATGATGTCCACCAGTGCCTGCCCGCCCAGAGCCTCTGCCATGGCCCAGGTGTCAGCTTTGGTGAGCCACATGAGGGGGGTTTCAAAGGTAAAACGTTGCCCCATGCCCAAGCTCACCGCCACTTGTAAGGCCTTGATGGTGTCGTCACGACAGTCTGGGTAGCCGGAAAAATCTGTTTCGCACATGCCACCGACCAAGACATCGGCACCTCGCCGGTACGCTAACGCGGCGGCATAGGTATAGAAAATCAAGTTGCGGCCAGGCACAAAAGTGTTGGGCAGACCGTTTTGCTGCATGCTGATTTCGCGCTCAGAGGTGAGCGCGGTGTCGCTGATTTGACCCAGTAAGCGCAGATCAAGCAAGTGATCGGCACCGAGTTTGGTTTGCCAATGCGGGTAAGTTTGGCGCACTTGTTCCAGCACCTGAAGGCGGGCATCAAGCTCTATGCGGTGGCGTTGCCCATAATCAAAACCGACGGTCTCCACTTCTTGGTAACGCGCCAAAGCCCAGGCCAGGCAAGTGCTGGAGTCTTGCCCACCGCTGAACAACACCAGCGCTTTTTTGTGTAAAGCATCCATAGGCTACTTAGGCGCGCACCGTGCCGTCGCCCCACACCAGCCATTTTTGTGAGGTGAGACCGACAAGCCCGACAGGGCCACGCACATGCAGCTTGTCGGTGGAGATGCCGATTTCAGCGCCTAGGCCATATTCAAAACCGTCGGCGAACTGGGTGCTGGCGTTGACCATGACTGAGGCTGAGTCCACCTCTCTTTGAAAGCCTTGTGCATGCGACCAGTTTTCGGTAATGATGGCATCTGTGTGATGTGAACCGTAGTGGTTAATGTGGGCGATGGCCGCTTCAAGGCTGTCGACCATTTTGATTGACAGCACTGGGCCGAGGTACTCGGTGGACCAGTCGTCTTCAGTGGCCGCGACAATGTGCATATCGGCCAGCAGTGTCTGCGTGTGCGCACAGCCGCGAAGTTCTATGCCTTTGGCGTGCAGAGCCTGAGCAATCTGGCGGAGGTCATGGCCACGCGCCTGGTGTACCAGCAAAGACTCGGTGGCGCCGCATACCCCAAAGCGTCTGGTCTTGCCATTGACCACTACATGTAAGGCTTTGTCGGCATCGGCATATTCGTCCACATAGATGTGGCAATTGCCGTCTAAATGTTTGATCACTGGCACAGTGGCCTCTGCTGCCACGCGGGTGACCAAGCTTTTGCCACCACGCGGGATGATGATGTCCACGTATTTGTCCATGGTGAGCAAGTGACCTACTGCCGCACGATCGGTGCTGGGCACCAACTGCACAGCGGCACCAGGCAGATTGGCTGCGGCGAGGCCGGTCTGTACGCACTGGGCCAGCAGTTGATTGCTTCGAAAGGCTTCAGAGCCCCCACGCAAAATAGCCACATTGCCTGATTTCAAGCACAGCGCCGCCGCATCGATGGTGACATTGGGGCGGCTTTCGTAAATCATGCCAATCACGCCCAAGGGCACACGCATTTTGCCGACCTTGATGCCAGAGGGCTGGGTATGCATGTCCGTGATTTCGCCCACGGGGTCGGGCAGTTTGGCCACTTGTGCCAAACCTTCACACATGGCATCAATGGATTTGTCGGACAGACCGAGGCGATCGAGCATGGCCGCATCAAGGCCGTTTGCACGCGCCGCTGCACAGTCATCGACATTGGCTTTTTTGATGGCTTCACGCTGCTCGGCAATGGTGTCAGCAATTGCCAAGAGGGCCTGATTTTTTTGTGCGGTGTTGGCGCGGGCCATGGCCGCAGTGGCTGCACGCGCTGCCTGCCCAAGCGTCAGCATTTGGTGTTCTATGCTCATAGGCTGTATTTTATTGTCAACGACGAGACCGAGCTAAGAATTAAGGTCGCTGTTTTCATGGAGGAAGTGATGAGCAACAAGCTTGACCCTGTCGAAGTGACCCCCAAACCCATGCGTCGCCGCATGACTTGGAAAAAAGCTGTGATCTTGCTTTTGGCGGCGGCTTATTTCGTCTCTCCTTTTGACCTGATTCCTGAAGCTTTGCTCGGCCCCATCGGCTGGCTCGATGACCTAGGTGTGCTTGCATGGGCTTTAAAACAGGCT
>JBDKJU010000280.1:0-6245 GCA_039796435.1 Pseudomonadota bacterium
AAAAGGTGCAAGTAATAGGTATTTCCTTTGATAGAGAAGAAGCAATTTACCGATATTTAAATGAAGTTAAAATAAATTACCTTAATTTAGAGGCGGATATGGGAAAAATAGATCTCATCAAAAATTTAGGCGCTGAAAAAATCGCTCTACCCTTTTCAGTCCTGCTCGACTCGTCCATGAAAATCGTCTATGTGGAGTCCGGCAAAGTTGATTTGACTAGACTAAAGACACGCATCAACCGCCCATCCTCTAGCCAATAATCACTTAAGTCTGCTAACATGCCATCATTAGCACGGTAATGTGCATCCAAATTTTAAGCTGGGAGGATATATTATGGATTTAAGAAAATTAAAGACACTAATCGAATTAGTGCAAGAATCAGGCATTGCCGAACTTGAAGTGAGTGAAGGGGAAGAACGCGTCCGCATCACCCGCACCGTAACAGCAAGCGCCATCGCTCCGGTGTACGCGCCTGCACCAGTGGCGCCTACTGCAGTGGCAGCACCGGTGGCTGCTGCCACTGCGGCCACCCCCAACTCGGTAACACCAAGCGCAGTGGCTGCGGATTTGGGGCACGAAGTCAAGTCCCCCATGGTGGGCACTTTCTATCGCGCGGGCTCACCGGGGGCAAAGCCATTCGCTGAGGTGGGACAAACCGTGGCTGTCGGAGACACCATTTGCATTATCGAGGCGATGAAATTGATGAATGAGATTGAGTCTGATAAAGCCGGCGTGGTCAAAGCGATTTTGTGTGACAACGGGCAGGCCGTCCAATATGGTCAGGCGCTGGTGGTGATTGAGTGATGTTTGGAAAAATTCTGATCGCCAATCGGGGTGAAATAGCCCTGCGGGTGCAGCGTGCCTGTCGCGAAATGGGCATCAAAACCGTGGTGGTGCACAGTGAAGCCGACCGTGACGCCAAGTATGTGCGCTTGGCTGATGAATCTGTCTGTATTGGCCCGGCACCCTCTGCACAGAGCTATCTGAATGTGCCCTCCATCATTGCCGCGGCAGAAGTGACCGATGCGCAGGCCATACACCCGGGTTATGGTTTTTTGTCTGAAAACGCTGATTTTGCTGATAAAGTGGAGCGCTCTGGCTTCGTTTTCATCGGGCCCAAAGCCGACACCATACGCCTCATGGGCGATAAGGTATCTGCCAAAAACGCCATGCGCAAGGCAGGGGTGCCCGTGGTGCCGGGCTCAGATGGTGCCATGCCCGATGACCCTAAAGATATTTTCAAGTTGGCCAAGACCATAGGTTACCCTGTCATTATCAAAGCGGCAGGCGGTGGTGGTGGCCGCGGCATGCGCGTGGTGCATACTGAAGCGGCTCTACTGAATGCCGTCAATCTCACCAAACATGAAGCCGGCATGGCGTTTGGAAATTCGACCGTGTACATGGAAAAGTTTCTCGAAAACCCACGTCATATCGAGATTCAGGTCTTGGCAGACACACACAAAAATGCGATTTTTTTGGGCGAGCGTGACTGCTCCATGCAGCGTCGCCATCAAAAAATAATCGAAGAAGCACCCGCCCCAGGAGTGCCGGAAAAAATCATCAACAAAATTGGCGAACGTTGCGCCGATGCCTGCAAAAAAATTGGTTATCGAGGGGCGGGCACCTTTGAGTTTCTCTATGAAAAAGGGGAGTTCTTCTTCATAGAAATGAACACCCGTGTACAAGTCGAACATCCGGTCACCGAGCTGATCACCGGGGTTGACATCGTACAAGAACAAATACGCATTGCCGCTGGGGAAAAGCTTTCACACAAGCAAAAAGAGATCGTTAAAAAAGGGCATGCGATAGAGTGTCGGATAAACGCGGAAGACCCTTATAAATTTACCCCCTCACCAGGTGTGCTCACCGCTTGGCACGTCGCCGGTGGCCCTGGTATTCGCGTCGATTCCCATGCCTATGCTGGCTATACCGTGCCCCCGTACTACGACTCGATGATAGGCAAACTCTTGGCCTATGGTGACACTCGCGAACAGGCCATGGCACGCATGCGCATTGCGCTGTCCGAAATGGTGGTAGAGGGCATTAAAACCAATATCCCCCTACACCTAGATCTAATGAATGATCAAGCCTTCAAGGCGGGTGGTACCTCTATTCATTATCTTGAGCACAAGCTGGGCAAACACTGATGCCAGAGCATTACCTTGCCCTCGAATGTACGCTGGCAGCCGAGCAATCTGATGCGGTGACAGAGTATCTGTTTGAACAAGGTGCCTTGAGTGTCGACATGAAAGATGCGGACGCCGACACCGAGGCAGAGGAGGCTTTGTTCGCTGAGCCAGGTCATGTACATGAAGATGCTTGGAGACGCAATCTGCTGACGGCTTTGTTTCCCTCAGGCAGCCAACTCATGCCAATCATACAAGGCTTGCATCGTGATTTCGCGCTCCCTACCGATGACATCAGCTCTTACGAAGTGCATGAGCAAGACTGGGTGCGGTTGACGCAAGCACAGTTCGGGGTTATCGCCATCAATGAGCGCATGGCCATCGTGCCGAGTTGGGAATCAGCCCCTTCAGCGCATCCACTCATCATTCGCCTAGATCCCGGACTAGCCTTCGGAACAGGTTCCCACCCCACCACCCATCTGTGTCTGCTTTGGCTTATGCACAGCGAGTTGAGCAAGAAAACGGTGATGGACTATGGTTGTGGCTCGGGCATACTCGCCATTGCGGCTGTCAAATGTGGCGCTGCCGCGGTAGACGGTCTCGACATCGACCCCAATGCGGTGCGCGCCGCAAGCGACAACGCCGTGCACAATCACGTGCAGGCACGTTTTTTTGACGCCAGCATTCAAGAGCTACCCACCTACGACATCGTCGTGGCCAATATACTGGCCAACCCCCTGTGCGTGCTCGCGCCGCATCTTTGTGGGCTACTCAAGTCTGGAGGGGCTATTGCGCTCTCCGGTATTTTGCAAGAACAAAGTGCACAGGTAATCGCGGCCTATGCGCCGTGGGTGACCCTCAGCGTCTGGCAATCTCGTGATGGCTGGGTGTGTTTGTCTGGCAACAGAAACTGAACCACCCATGAGTGCACACCCCATGCCTTCATCGACTTCTTCAACCAGCCCTGCCCCAGGTGAAGCCATCACCGTTTGCCCAAAGTGCAGTACGCAATTTTTTATTCGCGAAGATCAAATTGTTGCTCGCCAAGGCTTTGTGCGCTGTGGAGCCTGCCGCGGCATTTTCAATGCCCTGCAAAACCTGCGTGACCAGCATGCCCCCGCCACCGCAGCAATTGATGCCGATGAACATAGCCCGCTCACGATCATGCCAGCGGTGCTGCAAAACCCACCTGATGCCGTCCACGTCCCTACAGCAGCCACACAAGCGACCACGCATCAGGAAAAAACCACTACAAAAACGGCTGAGCCTGAGCGCACACTCAGAAAGTCCAATGTTGAGGCCCATTCTGAGCCCAAAAACGAGCTCAAGAATGAACTCAAAGCAGAACCTGTCAAGCCGCTGGACGACAAAACCTCGAGCACCAAGGGACATGATGTCACTTACGAGCTGGCCACTGACGAGCTTGAAGACAGACGTGAAAAACAAGGTCGAACGAGTGCCGGTGCTGGCATGCACAAGCCACCAAACGAACATGAAGAACCCGAAGTTCGTGACATAGAAGACTTAGAGCTGCACTCCGACACCTCCACGGGCAGACGTGCACGGCGTAAAAAACAATTGCGTGAAGAAGCCATGGCCTCACTACAATGGCCAGTCAAACAACCGCGCAAGGCCATCTGGAAAACCTTGCTTTGGTCACTCGTGGTGTTGATTTTGTCCACGCTGTTGATAGTACAGCTCCTCTTGGCCAACTATCAAAACATCAAAGAACTCTTGCCTCAGGCGGCCGAGCACATGCAAAAACTCTGTTCCGCTGTACACATGCACTGTGACAACGGCCCCCGCCGGCAGGCCAGCGCCCTGCACCTCCAAGGCTCCGAGTTGCAAGCCGACCCCTCGCATAAGGGACTTTATGTATTTGTAGCCAGCCTGCGCAATGACAGCGACAAGGCATTGGCATTCCCAAGCTTAGTGCTGTCTCTTAATGGATTAAACAATCAACTGCTCACCCGCAAAGTGTTTGCGCCAGAGCAGTACGTACCAGGTCAGTTTGATTTGCAACGCGGCTTGCCTGCGCGCGGTGAAATGGAATTCAAAATTTTCCTTCAAGCAAATGGCATCAGCCCCATAGGTTTCGACGCACGGCATGCTTACCTGTCCAACCTTGGCGGCGACAAACCTTCCACCCCTTAAAATACCGGTTTATTTTTCTGCAAGTAAATATGCTCACAGGCAGTCTGGTGGCTATTGTCACCCCCATGCAAGCGGATGGTTCGCTTGACATTCCAACCTTCAAACAACTTATTGATTGGCACATTGAAAGCGGCACGGCGGGCATCGTCGTGGTGGGCACCACGGGCGAAAGCCCCACGGTAGATGTTGAAGAGCACTGCCAGCTGATAGATGTTGCTGTCAAACATGCGCAAGGGCGCACCAAGATTATCGCTGGCACCGGCGCCAACTCAACTGCGGAATCCATCGCTTTAACCAAAAGCGCCAAGGCTTCCGGAGCCGACATGGCCCTCAATGTTGCGCCTTACTACAACCGTCCCACTCAAGAAGGCTTGTACCAGCATTTCAAGAGTATCGCTGAAGCAGTTGATCTGCCCATGATCTTGTACAACGTCCCGGGTCGCACTGCCTCTGATATCCACAACGACACGGTGGTACGCTTGGCAAAAGTGCCGGGCATTATCGGCCTCAAAGATGCCACGGGTGACCTGGCACGCTTCACCGAACTTGCGCGCCGTGTGCCAGCCAATTTCGCCATTTACAGCGGCAATGATGATTCATGCCTGGGCATGGTGTTACTCGGTGGTGCCGGAGTGATCTCTGTCACGGCCAACGTTGCCCCCAAAGCCATGGCCCAAATGATCGCCCACGCCCTATCTGGAAACCGTGCTGCTGCCATCGCTGCCAACAATAAATTAATCCCCTTGCACTTTAAATTATTTGTCGAGCCCAACCCCATACCCGTCAAATGGGCCATGGCACAAATGGGCAAGATCAAGCCTGCTATCCGCCTTCCTCTCACCGAACTGGCCACTGCCCAACAGGCCGTGGTCAAGCAAGCCCTCCTTGACTCTGGAATTCTCTCATGATGCTGCACAAACACGTGTTATTGCTCTCTGGCCTGGCTTTGCTTAGTGCCTGCTCCTTGGTCTCTAAAAACCAGAAGGACGTTGACTATCGCTCTGCCTCCAAGGGACCTGCACTGGACATCCCCCCTGATCTGGCCAAACCCAAATTTGACGACCGTTATCTCGAAAAAGGGGTGGGTGTGGCGCAAGGAGGCACAGTGGTGCTGCCCAAAGCTGACAAAGTCCGCCTCGAACGCGCGGGTGATGTCCGCTTCCTTGTGGTCAATGAAAAACCTGAGCTTCTGTGGCCCACCGTGGTGGCCTTCTGGCAAGAGTTAGGTTTCGCCATAGAAGTGAATCGCCCCGAGGCTGGGGTCATGGAAACAGATTTTCTTGAAGACCGTTCCAAAATCGAAGACAGCTTTCTGCGCAGCACCTTGCAGCGCTTCATCGGTGGGCTTTACTCCTCCGGCCGTCGCGACAAATTCCGCGTGCGGCTTGAGCGTGTGGCAGAAGGCGCAGAAATCTATCTGTCGCATCGCGGCTTGGAAGAAAAAGTCATTGCCCAAAACGACATCCGTTGGCTACAAACTCCGGCCAACCGTGAGCTTGAAGCTGAAATGCTCAACCGTTTGATGATCAAAATCGGCTTCCCTCAAGCCACGGCCAATCAAGTGGCCACGCAAGCAAAAGCAGCGACCACTGCCGCAGCCACCGCTACAAACACCGGCGCCACGGCCAGCGCAAATGCCGCAAGCAATGAGCGTGCTGTGCGCAACACCTCGGCCGATGGTTTTCCACAAGTGCAAATGGACGAGGCGTTTGATCGCTCATGGCGTCGTGTCGGACTGGCGCTTGACCGCATCGGCTTTACCGTCGTCGACCGTGATCGCAGCCAAGGCACTTACTATGTGCGTTTTGCTGATGAAAAGAAACTGGGTAAAGAAGAGTCATTCCTCGAAAAAATCAACGTCTTTAAAGAAACCAATAACAGCCTTGCCGAACAATACCGCATCACCGTCAAAGACACGAGCGGCGTCTCCACTGTGCGCATTTTTGACAAAGATGGCAAGGCCGA
>JBDKJU010000281.1:0-2655 GCA_039796435.1 Pseudomonadota bacterium
GTGACCGGAGACGTTGAGCACATCGTCAATACGGCCCATGATGGTGAAGTAGGCATTGTTGGCATCACGCACCGAACCATCGCCGGCCAAGTAGAGCTTACCGCCCAATTCTTCAGGGTAGTATGATTTTTTGAAACGCTCAGGATCGCCCCAAATCGTGCGAATCATCGAGGGCCAAGGACGCTTGATCACCAGCATACCGCCTTGGCCATTGGGCACGTCAGCCCCGGTTTCATCGACAATGGCTGCCATGATGCCTGGCAAGGGCAGGGTGCAAGATCCGGGCTTGAGTTCGGTGACCCCGGGCAGCGGGGTGATGACATGACCACCGGTCTCGGTTTGCCAGAAAGTGTCCACGATAGGGCAACGCTCACCACCGACGTTTTTGTAGTACCACATCCAGGCTTCGGGATTGATGGGTTCTCCTACCGAGCCTAGCAGGCGCAGGCTAGAGAGATCGAAGTTTTTGGGGTGCACTGCTTCGGTGGTCTCTGCGGCTTTGATCAAGGAGCGGATGGCGGTCGGGGCAGTGTAGAAAATACTGACCTTGTGCTTCTGAATCATTTGCCAGAAACGCGAGGCATCAGGGTAGGTGGGCACGCCTTCAAAAATAAGCTGGGTGGCGCCTGCCGCCAAGGGGCCATAGGCTACGTAGGTGTGGCCGGTAATCCAGCCAATGTCTGCCGTGCACCAGAAAAGGTCATCTGACTTCACATCAAACGTCCATTCCATGGTGAGTTTGGCCCACAGCAAATAACCTGCAGAGCTATGTTGCACGCCTTTGGGCTTACCGGTAGAGCCCGAGGTGTAGAGAATGAAGAGCGGGTGCTCGGCATTGACCATGGTAGGGGCGCAGGTCTCTGCTTGCCCAGCCATGACCTCGTGCAACCATTTGTCACGCGGGGCATGCATGGCCACCTTGCCGCCGGTGCGGCGGTAGACGATGCAGTGGGCGATGCCTTCGCAACCACCCAAGGTAAAAGCTTCATCCACAATGCTTTTTAAGCCCATGGCCTTGCCACCACGCATTTGCTCGTCGGCGGTGATGATGGCAGTGGCACCCGCATCAATCACGCGTTCTTGCAAAGATTTGGCAGAAAAACCACCAAATACCACAGAATGGGTGGCCCCAATGCGGGCGCAGGCTTGCATGGCACACACGCCTTCAATCGACATAGGCATGTAGATGATGACGCGATCACCTTTGGCAACCCCAAGGGCCTTTAGGCCATTGGCCAGCTGCGACACTTTGGCATACAGTTGTTGGTAGGTGGCGGTGGTGACAGTGCCATCATCGGCTTCGAATACGATGGCCGTTTTATTGGCATTGCCATTTTCAAGGTTGCGTTCTAGGCAGTTGGCCGAGACGTTCAGCTCGCCGTCATGAAACCATTTGTAAAACGGGGCGTTGCTTTCATCCAAGGTTTGGGTAAAAGCCTTGCTCCAATTTAAGTGTTCGCGCGCCTGCTTGGCCCAAAACCCGGTGAAATCAGCCGTTGCTTCAGCATTCATGCGTTCGAAGTCAGCTTTTTTCACGCGCGCAGCGGCCACAGTGGCAGCGGAGGGGGCGAATAAACGGTTTTCAGTGAGTACGGATTCGATATTGGACATGGTCTTCCTGTGTGGCGATGGATACGGGTACTTAGCTAAGTCTTATATAAGACTTAGCATTGTAGCGTGTTGTTTGAATTTATTTTTTTGGCGTATCAACCTTAAACAGTTCATTGAGATCAGGTCCTTTGTCAGGCAACTGTTCCATCACAGGGGCGTCTATTTTGACCTTGTCGAGGTCTACTTTGACTTCTTTGTCAAGAAACATGGTGACCGAGGCGGGCCAAGCGATCACGATAGCCACCAATACCAACTGTAAGATCACCCAAGGGATGGAGCCAAGATAGATGTCCTTGGATTTGACTTCTTCTTTGATGGCCCCGTTTTTGTAGAGCGTATCAGCAATGCCGCGCAAATAAAACAGAGCGAAGCCAAACGGGGGGTGCATGAAACTGGTCTGCATATTGACGCAAATCATGACTCCAAACCAGATGAGGTTGATGCCCATTTTCTCGGCCACAGGGCCAAGCATGGGAATGATGATGAAGGCAATCTCAAAGAAATCCAGAAAAAATGCCAAAAAGAAGATAAACACGTTGACAAAAATGAGGAAACCCACTTGCCCACCCGGCAAGCCCGTGAGCATGTGTTCTATCCAAATCGCACCGTCAACGCCTTGGAATACCAGTGAGAAAATTCGTGAGCCAATGAGGATGAAGGTCACCATGGCGGTGATTTTCATAGTGGAGATCATGGCCTCTTTGAGCAGTGAGACAGTCATGCGCTGATACATGAGTGAGAGCAGCAAGGCGCCCACTACCCCCATGGCACCGGCCTCGGTGGGGGTGCATAAAGCCGTGTTGAGCCCAGGCAGGCCGCCCATGCTTCCAAGCACGGCGAAAATGAGAATGGCTGAGGGAATGATGCCGCGCAGACATTTTTTCCACAAAGCCCAGCCTTGCAGCGTGCGGGCTTCTTTCGGAACTCCAGGCAGCCACGTAGGTTTGATGCGGGACAGGGCGAAGGTGTAGAGCGCGAACAAGACGATCTGAAGTATGGACGGGCCCCAGGCGCCTTTGTACATATCGCCCACCGGTTTGCCTA
>JBDKJU010000282.1:0-5102 GCA_039796435.1 Pseudomonadota bacterium
TGCCCATTATCTGGTCAGATGGCGCATTAGAGAGTGCGGAAGAAATCATTGCTTACTATGAGCGAGAAGCGGGGATAGATGTTGCCCACTTCATAGAGACTCAACTATTTTCTCAGGTTGAGAAATACGATACTTTCACACTGAGCGCCCCTGAAAGTGAGATATTCCCAGGCATGAGGAAAATAGTCATTAACCGACTTCCTTTTGTGGCCTTTATTCGAAAGACAAAATCAGGTCTTTGGGAAGTGGTCGATGTGGTGCATACTTCACGTAAGTTACCCCAGCAATAAATCCGGCAGAGTCTTTCCTCACCGAGTTAAAGTACTTGCTCGCGTGCCTAGCGACCCTGGCTATTCGATCCGACGGCCATTGCCGAAAATGACCCCGACCTGATTCTGAAGGCCATACCTAGACTAGATCCAATCTCTTGCCTGAGCGTAGTGATTGAGCAAGCAGAGACCCAAAGATTGCATAGAAA
This sequence comes from Pseudomonadota bacterium, assembly GCA_039796435.1. GTDB lineage: Bacteria > Pseudomonadota > Gammaproteobacteria > Burkholderiales > Casimicrobiaceae > JBDKJU01. The sequence goes on from JBDKJU010000282.1 coordinate 479, forward strand.
AAGCTTGGTTAGCGCTCAAAAAAAATATAAGCATAAGCCTGACTAAGCATAGCAAAAAACACCGAGACAAGACACAATACGCTCTTCAAAATTGGAGAAGCTGTGTATCAGTACGATGAGATAGACCAAGCGATTGTCGATGCGCGTGTCGCACAATTTCGCGAACAAACCGAACGCTTTTTAAAAGGCGAGCTGAGTGAAGATGAGTACCGCCCTTTGCGCCTACAAAATGGTTTGTATGTCCAACGCTTTGCGCCCATGCTGCGTGTGGCCATTCCCTACGGTGTCTTGTCCAGCCAGCAGTTACACATGCTGGCCGATATCGCTGACAAATATGATCGTGGCTACGGGCATTTCTCTACTCGTCAAAACATTCAATACAACTGGCCTGAACTGGCACACGTGCCCGACTTGCTTGCCGATCTGGCCACAGTGCAGATGCATGCCATTCAGACCTCGGGCAATTGCATTCGCAACACCACCTCTGATCAATACGCTGGTGTGGCGGCTGATGAAGTGGTGGACCCAAGACCTTATTGCGAACTGATTCGCCAATGGTCGACTTTCCATCCCGAGTTTGCCGCCCTGCCACGTAAATTCAAAATTGCAGTCAACGGCGCATTGATCGACCGTGCAGCCATCAAGGTGCACGACATCGGCGTGAACCTGCGCAAAAACGCGCAAGGCGAAGTGCTCCTCGATGTCTATGTGGGCGGTGGCCTGGGCCGCACCCCCATCATCGGGCAGTTAATTGGCGAGGGCATTGCCGAACGGCATCTGCTCACATATCTTGACAGCGTGATGCGGGTCTACAATCAGTTTGGCCGTCGCGACAACAAATACAAAGCCCGCATCAAAATCTTAGTGAAAGAATTGGGTGTGGAGGCTTTCCGCGCGGCTGTTGAGGCTGACTGGGTGCACAGCAAAGAGGGCCCCTCTACCGTGCTGCCTGCCCACCTTAAGGCCATGAAGGCCCGTTTCATCAATCCCACACTTGATGCCACACTGGACACTGCTGCGCAAGCACAGCTGGCCATTCACAGCGCTGCCGAGCCGAGCTTTGCCGCCTGGCTTAAACGCAATGTGGTGGCGCACCAAAACCCCAACTACCGCGCTGTCAACCTCTCGCTCAAGCGCCGCGGAGTGCCCCCGGGTGATGCCACCGCCAGTGAAATGCACCAAATAGCAGACTGGGCCACGGCGTTCAGTCACAATGAAATCCGCGTCACTCATGAACAAAATCTGGTCTTGCCTTATGTGCATGTGCGTGACCTCTTCACCCTGTGGCAGGGGGCAAAATCCCTCGGGCTGGCACAAGCAAACATCGGGCTGGTGAGCAACATCATCGCCTGCCCCGGCGGTGATTTTTGCTCCCTGGCCAATGCCAAGTCACTGCCAATTGCCGAGGATTTACTAAGCCGCTACGATGCTCTGGACGAGTGGTTCGACATCGGTGAACTCGACATCAATATCTCTGGCTGCATCAACTCCTGCGGTCATCACCACGTGGGCCATATCGGTGTTTTGGGCGTCGACAAACACGGCGAAGAGTGGTACCAAATCACTCTGGGGGGCCACGCGGGCAACCGCCCCGGGCAACAAGCCGCACTGGGCAAGGTCATTGGCCCGTCTTTCAAACAAGAAGAAGTCGTGGGCGTGGTCGAAAAAATCATCAACCGTTATTTAAGCTTACGCGACAGCGAACACGAGCGTTTCATCGACGTGGTCGAGCGTGTGGGCCTAGAACCCTTCAAGGAGCATGTGTATGCCACAACTGATTAACCGAACACAAGTACTCGCCGCCAGCCCCACCGAGCTCACACTTGCCCCTGGCGATAGCCTAGGGGCAAAGCCCGCCACCCTGCCCAAGAGCATTGCCATTGATTTTCCCATGTCACCCTCCGGGGCTGCCGATGGACGCGGCTACACCTTGGCGCATCAACTCCGGCGTGACTGGGCCTACACCGGCACTTTGCGTGCCACTGGTGTGATTGGTCTTGACCACTTGCACTATCTGGCCCGCGTGGGTTTTGACGAATTCGAGTTGCCCGATACGCTTGATGCACAAAAGGCCTTGCACTACTTTGACACCTTCAAAGAGCCCTACCAAGCCAGTACCGACAAGGCACGAAGTTTGCTTTTGGATAAGCTGCTGCGTTGATCGGGCGTATAGCCAAGCCCCACACTATTTATGAACCCACATGTTTATCTGATTGGCAGCGGTCCTGGTGACCCTGAGCTGCTCACCCTCAAGGCTCTGCGTTTATTGCAAGAGGCCGATGTGGTGCTGCATGATGCCCTGGTCAGCCCGGCCATTTTGGCTTTGGCCCCGCAGGCCAAACTATGGGATGTGGGCAAGCGCGCAGACGGGCGCTCCATGAAGCAGACGGAAATCAACCAACGTCTGCTCTTGGCAGCGCAGCAGTTCACCAAAGTGGTGCGCTTAAAAGGCGGAGACCCCTTACTGTTTGCGCGCGCTCAGGAAGAGCTTGATGCCCTCTCGCAAGCGCGCATCCCTTGCACCATCGTGCCTGGCATTACCGCCGCACAAGCTGCTTACGCCGCACTACAAAAACCCATGAGTTTGCGTGGTGCGCAACGCAGTGTGGTGCTCACCACGCCCTGTGTGGGGAATGAAGAAGAATACAACCTTGACTGGGCACGACCTTTAATTGCGGCCCGCAACGGCGCGGTCTACATGGCCGCCAAACAGGCACACCGTATCGAGTCCACCCTCTTGGCATTGGGCCTAGCCAGTGACACGCCAGTGGCCTGGGTGATCGCCGCCAGCACCCCGGCGCAAACCATCGTGCGCAGCACTTTGGGACAACTCGCCCAGCAATGCCCGCGCACTGACCTGCCCGTGCTGCTCTTGCTGGGACAGCAGCTTTGCGAGCAAGGCAAGGTGCAAGAGTTCTGTGATTTGCGCCCCAAAAAAGTACAATACGAATCAGAAACAAATTAAGTAAATGACGCAATTGAATTTGGCGCATGGCTTGCGCTTCCAAGACCTTTATACCCGCAACGGCCTCATCCAGATTGATGAGGCTTTTTTAAATAGCTTAAGCCAGGAGCAGCGAGCTGCGGTGCTGTCGGCCCGTCAGAGCCCGCCTGCCGACAAAGCCGAGAGTGAGCTGATCACTGCCATTGCCCCTGCCTTGGAGCGCTTCACCGCGCAGCTGTTTGGCATCGAGGCCGAGGTCTCTGCGCTCAAGCAAGGCATCAATGATGAAGAGGTGCTCTTTGAAGTCAAGCGCCGCTTCGTGCAAAGACAGGCAGTCAAAGCCCATCGTGCCGAAGAAGCGCTCGCCTTTGACCCCATCGCTTTAAAACAAGAAATCAACGCCCTCTTGCCTGCGCACTGGAGCGAACTTGACTTTGCACGGGCAGTGTCACAGTGGGAAGCAGACGAGAACACCACTGCCTTGGCCGTGGCCACCCGCTACGCCGCTTGGGCAGTCGCCACGCATGCCCACCCTGACGGCGTGCTCTTCAAAGTGCCGCACAAGCTGGACCCAGTCGCATTGATCAAGCTCGACACCGTCGAACGTGATGGTGTCAAGCAACATGTCTTACCCAAGAGCAAATGGCGCGAACGTGATGGCTTTGGTCTCACCGATCAAGGCATGAACCGCACACAGGCGCTCGACCAGATGAACTACTGCATCTGGTGTCATGAGCAAGGCAAAGACTCTTGCTCACATGGTTTAAAAGACAAAAAGTCTGGCGAGTTCACTAAGTCTGCGCTCGGCATCACCTTAGCCGGTTGTCCCCTCGAAGAAAAAATCTCCGAGATGCAACAGACCAAGGCCAAAGGCTTTTCACTGGCGGCTCTGGGCATCATCACCATCGACAACCCCATGGCCGCTGCCACCGGCCACCGCATTTGCAACGACTGCATGAAGTCGTGCATTTATCAAAAGCAAGAGCCGGTCGACATCCCTCAGTCGGAAACGCGCGTACTCAAAGACGTGCTCGCCCTGCCTTGGGGCTTTGAAATTTACAGCCTGTTCACCCGCTGGAACCCGCTTAATTTCGCCCGCCCTCTGCCTTTGCCTGAAAGCGGCTACAAGGTGCTGGTGGTGGGACAAGGGCCAGCCGGCTATACCTTGGCGCACCACCTGATGAATGACGGTCACCATGTGGTGGCCATTGATGGCTTAAAAATCGAGCCTTTAAATGTGCCCTTCGCCCCCGTGCATCGCCTTGATGAGCTGACCGAAGATTTGGACAGCCGCGTGCTGGCGGGCTTTGGTGGCGTGGCCGAATATGGCATCACCGTGCGCTGGGACAAAAACTACTTAAAACTCATCCGCATTTTGCTTGAACGCCGCGCACAATTTGCCCTCTACGGCGGCATTCGTTTTGGCGGCACCATCACTCCCGAAGACGCATTCTATCGTGGTTTTGATCATGTGGCTCTCGCCATGGGTGCCGGTCGCCCCACCGTCATTGGCATGAAAAACGGCTTTGCCCGCGGCGTGCGCCAAGCCTCTGATTTTTTAATGGCCTTGCAACTCACCGGTGCGGCACAAAAAACCAGTCTGGCCAATCTGCAAATTCGCTTGCCCATTGCGGTGATCGGCGGCGGTCTCACGGCCATAGACACCGCTACCGAGGCCTT
>JBDKJU010000283.1:0-4551 GCA_039796435.1 Pseudomonadota bacterium
AAATGCGCCCCCTGAGCCCGCACATTGGCCAGCACGTCTTCGCGCTCAAGCACGTCTAAAGTGGCGAGCGCCGCTGCGGCTGCCACCGGATGAGCGCTGTAGGTGTAGCCGTGTGCCACCGCCCCCAACATGGCATCGCCAGCGGCAAAGACTTCTGCCACCGAGCGAGTAAGGGCCGTCGCGCCCAAAGGAATGTAGCCGGAAGAAATGCCCTTGGCGAGGCACCAAATATCGGCCTTGACCTGCCACAGGCGCGTGCCAAACATGGCGCCGGTGCGGCCAAAACCGGTGACCACTTCATCAGCGATGAGGAGCACGCCATATTTGTCACACACCGCGCGGATCAAGGGCCAATAATTGGCCGGTGGCACGATGACCCCGCCGGCCCCTTGCACTGGCTCAGCAATAAAAGCCGCCACCGTGTCCGGCCCCTGAAACAAGAGCTCTCGCTCAAGTTGCGCAGCACATATTTCGGCCAATTGATCGGGGTCGCTGGTGTAGGGGTTGCGGTACAGCCAAGGGCTGTCGAGGTGAAAGCACCCAGGCAACAGTGGCTCATAAGCACGACGAAAATTGCTATTGCCGTTAACGCTCATGCCACCAAAATGCACGCCATGATAGCCTTGTTTCAAGGCAATGAACTTGCTGCGATCGGCCTGGCCCTTAAGCTTCCAGTATTGACGCGCCAGCTTGAGCGCAGTCTCCACTGCGTCAGAGCCGCCATTACTGAAAAACACAGCGCCCACGTCTTCGGGCTGCATAAATTGGATCAAACGCTCGCTGAGCTCGATGGCGCGCGGATGCGTGGTGCCACGAAAGATGTTATAGAAGGCCAGCTCATCCATCTGCGCCACGATGGCATCGCGAATTTCACGCCGACCAAAGCCCAGATTCATGCTCCACAAGCCGCCGACTCCATCTACCAGCTGATGGCCATCAATGTCCCAGATCAAACTGCCCTCGCCCCGCACGATGATGTCTGGCGGTGTGTCCTGCATGGTCTTGGGGTGGGCCATGGGGTGCCAAAGGTGGCGGGCATTGGCGGCTTTGAGTTCGGTGGTGGTGAGCTTGGACATGACTTAACAATTAAGGGGCAAACGCAGGCGCGCGGCCAATGCCGCCAAATGACCGCCTACATCACGCAGATCAAAATACTGTGTTTGCAGGCCACATTTCACCGCGCCTGCGATGTTGCGAAACTGATCATCCACAAACAGCACATCTTCGGCAGCAAGGCCCAAGCCGTCAAGCGCGAGTTGATACGCCCGTGGATCGGGTTTCAAGATGCCAGTGTGCGTGGCGTCGACAATGGTGTCCATGAGGGTGAGCACTTCAAGACCTGCGCAAAAAGCTGGCCCATAAAATAATTCAAGCTCATTGGAAAGCACCCCCAACTTGATGCCCGCGGCTTTGGCGGTCTTAAGCAATGACATGATTTCAGGGCGCACCACTTGATTGGGGTCCTTGGGCGTCAGCGTGTGCAACAGGCTGTGCATATCGCCAAACCCCAGCATTTTGGCGCGCTCGGCCCAATACTCACGCTCAGTCATTTCATCACGCTGCATCGCCTGCCAAAGGGCATCTGTGCGGGGATTTATCGGCCCCAACCAGCTCAGCGCCCCGACAGGCAGGCCCAAAGCGATTTCGTTTTGACGATGACGCTCAAATAATGACACGCTCACCACGGCGCCAAAATCCAGCAACAAGGCTTTGGGTATATTCATGCAAAAAAATGTGTCATGCGAAAGCTTTAATACTGATGCCTGCACCCTCTAGGCGAGTGCGCACTGCCTTGGCCATGGCGATGGCATCGGGACTGTCGCCGTGCACGCAGATAGAGCCTATGTCCATGGGAACCACCGTCCCTTCGATGGTTTCAATACCGCCCTGCGCCACCATGCGCAGAGCACGCGCAGCGGCAAATTCCACATCATGCAACACTGCCCCGGGCAATTTGCGCGACACCAAGGTGGCATCAGCGTTGTAAGCACGGTCAGCAAAAATTTCGGCGCAGGTGGCAAGACCTGCCTCCTGTGCCAGACGGCGCGCCTCTCCATCAGGAAAGGTGAGCAAGACCAACTCAGGGTCAATGGCCTTGATTGCCTTCACTATGGCGGCAGCCACCACTGCATTGGTGTGCGAGGTATTGGCCAGTGCCCCATGTGGTTTGACATAGCGAATGGGGTGCCCCGCTAGACGCGAAGCGCCCAGCGCCGCACCAATCTGGTAAGCGACAAAGTGCTCTATCTCAGCTGGGCTAAAGGCCAAATCACGGCGACCAAAACCCCAGAGATCCGGGTAGCCCGGATGTGCGCCAACAGTGACCCCAAGGTCTCTGGCTTGAGCAAAGCTTCTGACCATGATGTGGGGGTCGCCAGCGTGCAGGCCACAGGCGACATTGGCCGAACTCACTATGGCCATGATGGCGGCGTCATCTCCCATGCGGTAGGCCCCAAAGCCTTCCCCCAAATCGGAATTCAAATCAATGTGCTGGATTTTCTTGCTCATCCTGTTGTCCTTTGATTGCCCATGCGCAATACCTCGCTTAATTTGTGCATCTCCAAAGCCTGCGCCCGCATGATCTCCACTGCTTGGGCATGCTCTATCACCTGAAAACGCAGTGACTGCCCCGGTCTCAATTGTGCCACGCGCCAAAGGTCGCTGCTGATGACGGTAGCGATTTTCGGGTACCCCCCACAGGTGTTGGCTTCTGCCATCTGAATGATGGCTTGCCCAGAGGGAGGCACTTGAATGGTGCCGGGCACAATACCGTGCGAGAGCAGCTCCAAAGGCTGAGCCAAACGCAGCGTCGGCCCCTGCAGACGCAAGCCCTGCCGGTTGCATTCGGGGCTAAGCTGGTGGTCGGTGTGTTCGAAATCTCTTAATGCCTCTGCCTTGAAACACCCATATTCTGCGCCCGCAATCACGCGCACCAAGGGTGGGTTCATTGCCAGACCCGCAAGCCGTGACTGCGGCATCAGACCAAACTGCGCCTGTTGTCTGGCCAAGGGCTCGCAAGGATGCATGTGCAATCGATCATTTTTTTTCAGCGCCCGTCCTTGCCAGCCCCCAAAGCCGCTTTTGAGCTCGGTGCTGCAGGACCCCAGCACCTCGGGCACGGCAAAGCCACCGCGCACAGCGAAATAACTGCGCGTCCCCTGCTCAGGCGCGGCTATCTGCACCTCATCGCCAGCCTGCGCCTGAGCCGACCACCACCCCTGATGCGCGCGCGCATTGTGGCTCACTTGTCCAAAGGCACCGGCACAAGCAAACCACTGCGCGGTCAAGAAACGCACACGAAAAGGAAATACATTGATTTCAATGGCTGCTGCCTCTGGCGCATTGCCCACCATCAAGTTGGCGAGGCACAACGCCTCTGCATCCATGGCCCCCGACAGGCTGACGCCTTGCGCCAGATAGGCACGTCGGCCTAAGTCCTGTATGCTGTTCAAAGCCCCATGCGAGAGTATTTCTAACATGGGAGGAAACGCACCCGGTCACCTGGGCTGAGCAGGCAGGGTTGCGCTTTGCTAGGGTCAAACAAAGACAGCTCAGTATGGCCAATCTGATGCCAACCTGAAGGCATGCACATGGGAATAATGCCGGTCTGCGCCCCGCCAATGGCCACTGCCCCTTTGGGCATGTCTGGCCGTGGAGTGGCGCGTCGTGGCGCAGAAAGTTTGGGAGACATGCCCACTAGATAAGGAAAGCCAGGCACTGCACCCACACAGGCAACTATATAGTCGCCTCCGCAGTGCAACTTGATGGCATCGGCGAGGTTTAAGCCCGCATGCTCGGCAATGCGGGCGAATTCAGAGTCTGCGGCGGTGTCGTAATGCACCGGCACTTCCAGCTGCTTGCCTATTGCCGACTGCGCCACCGCACTGCCCCACACTGCCAAGATCTCATGTTGAAATGCAGGCAGTACCACCTGCAGGGGGTCAAAAAAAATCAGTAGGTTGTTGACACCCAGTATGCAGTCCAACACACCGGGCAGTTGGCGCAGAGCGCTGCCTTTAGTGTTTAACTGCCAGAGCTTTTCTTGTGCCGCCAGATCAAAAGCGCCATCTGCCACGTCCAGAAGCATTGCCTGTGTGCCGCAAAGAGAGAGACGCGGGGCCAAGAGCTGGGCTTAAGCAAAGACCTCTGCGAGAGCATGGCCAAGGATAGTCACGCTAGTCATTATCGAGCTTGATCTCCACATAAGCTCGATCACGCAGTTGTCTGAGCCAGTCTTGATAGGCCTCTTCGGCTTTGCGCTCACGCAGAGTCGCACGCGCACTGGCACGCGAGCGCTCATTGGTGATGTCCTGCTGGCGCCGCTCCAGCACCTGGATAAGGTGCCAGCCAAAAGGCGTACGCACCGGACGCGAGATGTCATTGATGGCCAGCGCTTTGTAACTGTCTTCAAAACTCTGCACCGTGTCCCCAATATTGAGCCAGCCCAGATCACCACCACGCACATTGGTGAAGTCTTCAGAATTGGCCTTGGCAATGTCTTCAAACTTGTCGCCCGACTGCAGGCGTTCACGCAGACGGTCAATTTTGCTG
>JBDKJU010000284.1:0-6744 GCA_039796435.1 Pseudomonadota bacterium
TGATACTTTCACGCCTAAATACTTTACACCGCGAGGCCTACGTACCGGCAGCCTATCAGTCTATGGCCTTTGCCGATATTGAGATCCCCCTCAATGCCAAAAGCAAGATGTGGTCACCCAAAATGCAGGCCCGCGTGGTGCAAGACCTTGGTCTGCGCCCTGATGACGTGGTGGTGGAAGTGGGCACAGGTAGCGGCTACCCCACGGCTTTGATGGCCAGCCTATGCAAACAAGTGTTGAGCTACGAAATAGACCCAGAACTGGCGTCACAGGCACGCGCACACTTGGCACACTCCCCCAATGTTACCGTGCGCAACGAAGATGGTCTAAAGGCCACCTTCAGTGTCAAACCCACGGTCTTGGTACTCACCGGTGCCATTGATGCCTTGCCTGCTGCCTGTGTGGCGCAACTTGCCGAGCAGGCGCGGATGTTTGCCGTGGTAGGGGCGGCACCAGTCATGCGTGCCACCCTGTTCAGTCGTGACGACGCACAAGACTTTCAAACAAAAGTTCTGTTTGAAACCGTGATTGAATCCCTTAGCGCCCCAGCCACACCCAAAAAATTCTCCCTGTAAGGTCAAACATGCACAAGCTTCGCGCCCTCTTCGTCTCTGCAATCTTGGCAGGCAATATTGCCCACAGCGCCGACCTGCTCAGTCTGTACCGCGAAGCTCAGACGCAAGACCCTGCGATTGCCGCGGCCCGCGCCAGTCTCGCCGCCGCGCTTGAAAAAGTCAAGCAGGCTGAGGCAGTCAATGGCCCCAGCGTCAATGCGCAAGGCAATGCCAACTACAACGCTCTAGGGACCAACGTGCTCTCACGCCCCGTGCACGTCAACACTGAACGCAGCTATGCCGTGCTAAACGCCAGCGTGTCTGCCAGCCAGCCACTGTACCGCAAGCAAAACGAAGTCAACATCGAACAGGCACAAGAGGCGGTGAAACTGGCCGAAATCACCGTCAAGAGCGCTGAGCAAGACCTCATCACTCGCTTGGCGCAAGCCTACTTTGATGTGTTGTTGGCGCAGGACAACCTGAGCCTCATCACGGCACAAAAAGCCGCTGTCACCGAGCAGCTGGCGCAGGCCAAACGCAATTTTGAAGTAGGGGTTGCCACCATCGTGGACAGCAACGAAGCCCAGGCACGTTACGACTTGGTGCTGGCTGCTGAAATTAGCGCTCGCAATGAACTGGAGCGCACCCGTTGGGCGCTGCGCTCGGTCATTGGGCGCTACGAGGCCGTGCTCGCTGGTCTGCGTGAGCCGATCAGCCTCCCTGACCCCAACCCCAACAATATGGAAGCCTGGGTGGCAAAAGGCGAAGCCAATGCCTATGCGGTGCTCTTGGCACAAAAAGCCCTCTCCCTCTTGCAATATGACCTGAAACGCAATCAGGTGGCCAATGACTTTACCGTGGATGCGGTGGCCTCTGCCGGCATGAATTTCTTTAACGGCAGCACGGTAAATAACTTCAATGGCACCACCCGCACCGCTCTGATCGGCGTGCAAGTGAACTACCCTTTATTCACCAACGGTTTGATCGACGCACGTGTGCGTGAAAGTCTGGCCAACATCGACAAGAGTCGGCAAGACCTGGAAACCGCGCGTCGCGGCGTGGCCCTGGCCACACGTTCCGCGTTTTTAGGGGTGACCAATGGTTTGGCCTCCAACAGTGCGCAACTGCAAGCTCTGGCCTCTGCCAACACCGTGCTGGCCTCCACCAAGCTCGGCCTTGAAGTGGGGGTGCGCACCAACTTGGATATTTTGAATGCCCAGCAAGCGGTGTTCAGCGTTCGCCGCGATCTCGCCGCCGCCCGCTACAACACCTTGATGGGTAATCTTCGCTTAAAAGCCGCCGTGGGCGAACTCGCAGAACCTGATGTGCAAGCGGTGAATGCCTATCTGGTGAAATAGCCATCCTTCCACCTGCTACGGGACTGAGCACCGCAGCTCTGCCCCCCTGCCCAAAGTGGTGCGCATGGGGCAGGAGACACCCACCTTAAATCATTCACGCGATAGCGCGCAACCTGCCCAAAGCGTTGGCATTGGTATTGCTCGCCTGCGCCTGAGCGCACTCAAGATATGCCTCCATTAGCTGCGTGGGGTTGTGCATCAGCTTGTCTTTCCACTTGCCCAAGCTGGTGCGGGTTTGGATCAGACCACGCAAAGCCCCAACGTGATCGGTCATGCCCAAGCTGGTGGCCCCCACCAACACATCGTCTTTAAATTGCAAAGACAAATATTTGCTGCTGGCTTCATCGACCAACTCGACGCTGCTGCCGCCCTCTTTGGCATCCACCCCCCACCATTGCCCAAAAGAGGTAGAGATGAGACCCACTGCATCAAGCACGTTGAGCGCCAAACTGCCTTCGCTGGCATTGCTCTGCCCGAGCATGTTGGAGGCCGCCAGACGGCCCTGATCTGCGGCATTAGGCTGAATGGCATTCACTGCATATTTTCCAGTGGAGAAATCAATCGCCTCTGCCACATCGCCTGCTGCAAACACATCAAGCACATTGGTGCGCATGGTTTTGTCGACCACCACGCCCACATTGGTTTTCACGCCACTGTCTTTGAGGAATGCGATGTTGGGCTTCACGCCCGTGGCGGAAATAACCAAGTCAACCGGTAAGGTCTCGCCATTAGAGAGCTTGACTTTCAGGTTGCCCCCGATGTTGGCAATGGCCTCGACCTTGGTGTTGGTGTAGACCTTGACTCCTTTCTTTTCGACCCAGTCTTTCATCATGCCGCCCGCCTTGGGGGTCATCATGCGTGGCACCATACGGTCGCCCATTTCCACCACGGTGAGTTCAGTGCCACGAGTGGCAAGTGCCTCCATGATGATGCAACCAATAAAACCGGCGCCCATTTGTAGCACGCGCGCCCCGGGCTTGGCGTATTTCAGGATCTGGCGGGCATTGTCCAAAGTCCAGCAGGGATACACACCGGGGCTGTCAATCCCAGTAATGGGTGGTTTCATCGGGGTGGAGCCGGTGGCCAGCAGGAGCTTGTCGTACTTCAGCAACGTGCCGTTAGAGAGGGTCACAGTCTTGGCTTGGGTGTCGAGCTTTTCAGCGCGGGCATGCAACATGGTGATGCGTTGCAAGTCATAGTGGGCGCTGTTTTTGCGCAGATGTGTGCCGTGCTCGGCTATGTTGCCCACCAAGAGGTAGGGGATAGCCATACGCGAATACGGTAATTCAGGTTCGTCACCAACAAGCGTGATGTAACAGCGTGGGTCTGCTTTGCGCAGGGTTTCAGCAGCGATAACGCCGGTGGGGCCATTGCCCAAAATAACGTGGTGAGTCATGTGTCGTCCTTCAATGCTTGTGGATTTATGCAATAAAAAAAAGCCGCTCAGCATCTGCGAGCGGCTTTTTGTGGTGCCGATATTACAGACCTAAGCGGCTGCGGGTCTCAGGCTTTAGGGTGCCTTCGGGAGTCCAGCCACGGATTTCGTAGTACTGGGGCAGCATTTTGGCCAGGCCATTGACCAAGCCCTTGGCGGGGCCGGATTTGGCTGGCTCGGTGACCAAACGTTTGGGCAAATTATCGTCTTTGGCAGTAAAGCCCGCCCGGTTGTTGAAGTCGCGCTCCATGTTCCAGATACGTTCACCGATCAGGTTTAAATTGTCCACGGTGTATTCTTCGCCGCAGGCAGCGGCCACTTGTGGTGCCAGATCAGCCATGGTCCAAGCAAAGGTGGTGAACACACACACCCCGGCCGAGTCAAAGGTGGCGGTCGCATCTTGAAAGGCCTTCACCAATTCGGGCTTGCCGTCTGTGGCAAGGGGGTCGGTCTTGATGGGGATGCCCAACACTTCTGAAGCCACCGTGTACGAGCGCAGATGACAGGCGCCACGGTTGGAGGTGGCGTAGGTCAGGCCCATGCCTTGAATGCCACGCGAATCGTAGGCAGGGAACTCTTGACCTTTGACCACCATGGCGAGATCGGGGTGACCGTATTTCTTGGTCAAACGCGCCGAGCCCATGGCGATTTCCTTGCCAAATCCTTCGCCATTGGCGGTCATCTCCACCAGTTTGCACAGTGCCTCAGCAGAGCCAAACTTGGCATCAACGCCTATCTGCTCTTTAGTGAGCACGCCCATTTCATACAGCTCCATCACAGCGCCAATGGTGGCCCCAAAAGAGATGGGGTCAAAGCCTTGCTCGTTACAGATCATGTTGACATAGGTGAGCGCTTCAAGGTCATTGACCCCGGGAGCAGCGCCCAAGGCCCAAGCTGCTTCATACTCCAAACCGCCGGTGGCACCCCAGTATTTGGGACTGTTTTGCACCGAGAAATGGCCCTTGTCAATCTGCACGATGCGGCCGCAGGCGATGGTGCAACCAAAGCAGGCGGCATTGGTGACCATATTGGATTTGCCGTCGCTGGGGCGCTTCTCCCACATGGCCTCGGCAGAAATTTTGCCAGCGCCTTCAAACTGCACGTCACGGTGATTGCGTGTGGGCAAGGCACCGGTTTCGTTGATCACATTCATCAGCACCTGCGTGCCGTATTTGGGCAAGCCTTGCCCCGTCACAGCATTGTCTGCCAAGACTTTCTTGGCCGCGGCGGTGGCCGCCATAAATCCTTTGGGATCACGGATGCCGGTGACACCACGTGTGCCACGCACAGCAATGCCCTTGAGATTTTTCGAACCTGCCACTGCACCCACGCCAGAGCGGCCGGCTGCACGGTGCAAATCATTGACCACGGCGGCATAGAGCACGCCATTTTCACCTGCACGACCGATCACGGAGGTACGTGTCAGCGGGTCACCACTGGCTTTACGCAACTGCTCCTCAGTCTCCCACACGCTCTTGCCCCAAAGTCCCGATGCGTCTTTGAGTTCAGCGTGTTCGTTGACGATGTGCAGGGTGACAGGTTTGGCTGACTTGCCCTCGATGATGATCATGTCCCAGCCGGCCATGCGCAGTTCAGCGCCAAAATAGCCACCCGAGTTGGAACAGGCAATCGCGCCGGTCAAGGGACCTTTGGTGATGACAGAGTAGCGGCCGCCAGTGGAGGCCATGGTGCCCGTCAAGGGGCCAGTGGCCCAGATTATTTTGTTGTCGGCCGACATTGGGTCCACCGTGGGACTCACCTCTTCCACAAAATATTTGGTGGCCAAACCACGTTGACCCAGATAATCACGCGCCCAAGCCATGTTAAGGGCCTCGGTTTTGCATTCGCCAGTGCTTAAGTTGACGCGAAGTAATTTTTTAGACCATGCCATAATTTATCTCCTGATTAAGCGCGTGGGGAAGTGTCGGTTTTCGCGGCCCAGGCTGCCATCTTGGCAAGACCTGTCCAATCTGCGTCCACATAAGTAATGGCGCCAGTGGGGCAGGCGGTGGCGCAGGCGGGGTCGCCTCCACACAGATCGCACTTTTGCACCTTGCCGGTGTCCTGCACGTAGTTGATAGTGCCAAATGGACAGGCCACCGTGCACACCTTACAGCCTACGCAAGTGGCCTCGTTGACCACTTTGGCGCCCGTGGCGGCATCGATTTTGATTGCCTCGACAGGGCAGGCGTGCAAACACCAAGCCTCATCGCACTGTGTGCAGGTGTAAGGCACTTTACGGCCCTCGTGCTCAAAATTAAACACCTTGATGCGCGACTTGGCAGTGTTAAAAATCCCGTAATTTTCATAGCTGCAGGCCATTTCGCATTGCAAACAGCCGGTGCACTTGTTCGCATCTATGTGAAGCGATTTTTGCATATGTGTCTCCTTGATACAGCGGCTGAAATGGCCGCAACCGTCGAACGATATTCTTATTTTTAGCCCATGTCAAGAGGTTTTTTCACTTATAAATCATAGACTTACTTAATGCAAATGACTCTCAATAACAATGTAATATCTGCTGTCATCAGTGTCAATTTGACACAAAATCAGCTCGGCGTGCACGCTCCCAGAGAGGGCTGGTTTTGTGGGTTTTTCACCACTTACGTTGTGCTGAGCGCCTCACCTCAGGCCACCAGCCACATTTTTTTAAAATGCCTGCCTGATGACTGCCGCCTCTTACCTCACATGTGTCTGATCGCTTTTGCGTGGCGCTGCCTGCCTGCTTACCCCTTGTGTGTGGCGACCAATCGTGATGAATATTATGCGCGAGCCACTTTGCCTTTGGCCCACTGGGCAGATTTGGATATTTGGGCCGGACGTGACGAACAGGCCGGTGGCACCTGGATGGCCGTGGATGCTCACGGGCGCTTCGCCGCGCTCACCAATGTGCGCGGGACCAAAGATCAGTTCAAGGGGCAGGCACGCTCACGTGGTGAGTTGGTGACCGGGTTCTTTCGTTCCGGTCTCGGCCCCAAAGATTACTTAAGCAGCCTGCACGCGCAATTGCCACATTACCCGGCCTTTAATCTCCTGTGTGCTGATGCTACACAAATGTGGTCTCTCCATGCTGGCTCTTTGGTGCCCGAGGCCAGCCGTTTGCAAGCACTTAGCCCAGGGGTCTATGGCCTATCCAATGCGGCTTTAGACACGCCTTGGCCCAAGCTCACTCGCGCCGTGCAAAGCCTGCGACATGCACTGGCGGAGCCCGATCTGGACAAACAAGAAAGCCGCGTCAGGCGGTTTTTGACAGACAGCACGCCCGTCCCCGATGCCCTGCTGCCCAATACTGGCGTGGGGCTGGAGCGCGAACGTTTGCTGTCCCCTGCCATGATTAAAAGCGCACACTACGGCACCCGCTCTTCGAGCTGGCTCAAAGTCGGGCACAATCACATTT
>JBDKJU010000285.1:0-7049 GCA_039796435.1 Pseudomonadota bacterium
TTTTAACGACGTACCCAGCACATAAATAAATGGTGCCAGCGAAATAAAAATCACCACGACTGAGGCCAAGCACAGACACAATGTTCTGAGGTGTTTATGCCTCATTTTGCTGCCTCACTGAAACGCAATCTGGCGGCCTTAATGAACACAAAGGCCGAAATAAAAATCAACAAGAACAAGGAAGTAGAGGCCGCCGAGCCCAAGCCCATATTGCCATTGTCCACCATCTCTCGACGCACAAAGCCCGACATGCTGATGGTGGAACTGTTATTCGAGGTCATGACGTAAATCAGATCAAACACCCGCAAGGCATCTAAGAGACGAAACATCACCGCCACCAGCAAGGGCATTTTGATGAGGGGCAGAGTCACCTTGAAAAACACTCGCAGAGGATGTACCCCATCTACTTTGGCGGCTTCGTAACAATCTTTGGGTAAGGTCTGCAAAGCCGCCAAGATCAGCAATGCCATAAACGGCGTGGTCTTCCACACATCCACTGCCACCACCGACCACATGCTGGTAGAGGCGTCCGCAGTCCAAGCTATTTTTTGCGCCAACACCCCGGCATTCAGCAACAACTCATTGATGATGCCGAACTGATCATGCAGCATCCACTGCCACATCTTGGCCGACACGATGGTGGGAATAGCCCAAGGCACCAGCACCGCCGTGCGCACCCACACACGCCCGGGAAAATCCTGATGCAAAAGCATGGCCACGGCAAGTCCGGTGAGCACTTCCAGCCCCACCGAGACCACGGCAAAATACAGGGTGTTGCGAATGGCGATGCCCCAGTCAGAACGCCAAAATCCATCGCTGTGATTGGGGTTGAACATCAGCCCGAATTCACCCACATAATTTTCCATACCCACCCATTTTGAGGCGGCCAAGTCGTTGATGTTGGCATCGGTAAAACCAAACCACACGCTGCGCGACAAAGGCCACACGGCCACTACCAACATCAAGAGCAACATCGGCGCAAGAAAGCGCCAAGCGGTTTTTGTGGCGGTCTGCTTAGTCATGATTCAGGCCTCGGTCGCCGCTTACCACTTGCTGCGTTTTATTTGATTGAGCTTACTTTCCAGTTTTTTTACGGCGTCCTCGCCAGTGCTTTTTTTGCTCAACACATCATGCGTGGCATCCCAAAATGCCTGGCTGACTTCCGGATATTTCAAACCGGTGACCGTGGTGGGGCGAGGCGAAGCATTGGCCAGCACCCCACTTAAATTGGCCATCAGAAAGTTGCCCGCAATCACGTCTTTGTCTTGATACAAAGCCGGCCGAGTAGGGTTAAACGACCCCTCCAAGGCGCGGGCTTTTTGCACCGCACTAGAGGTCATGTGCAAGGCCAAATCGATGGCCGCGTCCGGAGCTTTGCTGTACTTAGACACGGCCATGTTCCAGCCACCCAATGCCGCGGCACCCTTGGCTGCTCCAGCTACTTTAGGGAGGGGCGCAACCCCCACTTTGCCCACTACGGCACTGTCGCCTTTTTGCGATAGAGCAAAGGCATAAGGCCAGTTGCGCATAAAAATAGCCTTGCCACTCTGGAACACCCCGCGGGCGTCTTCCTCCGCATAATTGAGCACCCCTTTGGGCGAAATTTCCCCCACCATACTCGCAGCAAAATTGAGTGCTTTCGCCGCCATAGGATTATTCACCGTGACCTTGCCACTACCGTCCACCACACTGCCTCCGCCAAAACTGGCCACCCATTCCAAGGCATTGCAGCTTAAGCCTTCGTATGCCTTGGCCTGAAACACATAGCCTTGCAATTCGGTATTGCCAGCTGCCTTTTCAGCAGCCAGAATTGCTTTGGCCACGCTCAGCAATTCCTCCCAAGTACCGGGCACTTTCTGTTTGTGTTTGTCGAGCAGATCTTTACGAAAATAAAGCAAGCCCGCGTCGGTATACCAAGGCAAACCAAGCAGCCTGCCTTCCACGGTGTTATTGGCAATGATGGCGGGGAAATGCTGCTCGATTTCACTTGCCGCTCGCGGCTTCAGATCCAATAAATGATCCTTCAAAATCCCAGGCCAGATAATGTCCATCACCAGCACATCAACATCGGCGGACTTGGCAGCAAACAGTTGCCGGTACAGCGCCAAAGCCTCGGTAGAGCTGTTGGGCGGACTGTAGAACTTCACCGTGTGCCCGGTTTTTTTCGCCCAGTCATTGGCGTATTTTTGACAATTCACCACATCACTGCCACTGGCACCGCAAGCAATCGTCACACTGGCGGCATGCACTGTCTGCACAGCGAACAGCACAAAAAATCCACCCAACAGCTTTAGCAATCGATTGTAATTTTGCACGACAAAAAACGACATGGTCTCTCCTTGTTTTTAGCGATGATTCCGCATGATATCTGGCCGCGCTGCCTTAGCGCACCACCAGCCCCGACCCTGCCGACATTTCACCAATCACGGCGGCATGATTAAAGCCCTCGGCTTTAAATTGAGCCAGCACCGTGGCAGCCACATCAGGGCGGCAACTGACCAGAAGACCGCCAGAAGTTTGCGGATCCGAAAGCAGGTCTTGACACTCACGCCCCAGATGCGCAGCCAGCTGCACCCGACTGCCATAGGCCTGCCAATTGCGTTCGGAGGCACCGGTCACAAACCCTTGCTTGGCAAGTTCGAGCACTCCGGGATGCAAGGGCACATCTGCCCAGTTCAAGTGGGCGCACAGGTCTGAGCCTTTGCAAATCTCCAGCAAATGGCCAGCCAGGCCAAAACCGGTGATGTCGGTGAGGGCGTGCACGCCCTCCATATCGGCAAGGGCGGTGCCCACGGTGTTGAGTTGCGTGGTGCTGGCGATCATATTGCGGTAATACGCCTCTGAGAGCTGCTCTTTTTTGAGCGCCGCAGAGTACACCCCCACCCCCAGTGCCTTGCTGGAGATCAGCACGTCACCGGCCTTGGCGCCCGCATTGCGCTTGACTTTGCGCGGATCGACTATGCCAATCGCTACCAAGCCATAAATAGGCTCTACCGAATCAATGGTGTGGCCACCAGCAATCGGAATGCCTGCCCGCGCGCACACTGATTCTCCACCGGCCAACACCCCGCGTATGACTTCCACCGGCAACTGATTCACCGGCATGCCCACCAAAGCCAAGGCAAACAAGGGCTTCCCCCCCATGGCGTAAATATCCGAAATGGCGTTGGTGGCTGCAATGGCCCCAAAATCATGCGGATCGTCCACGATGGGCATGAAAAAATCAGTGGTGGCCACGATGGCCTGCGTCTCATTGATCTGATACACCGCCGCATCATCGGCGGTCTCGATGCCCACCAAAAGCTCTTTCGGCACCAAGCCCTTGGCCGTGCCGCTGAGGATTTTTTCCAGCACGCCCGGCGCAATCTTGCAACCACAGCCGCCGCCGTGCGAAAAAGAAGTGAGTCGGACTTTATCTGAATTTTGCGACATGGTGTGGAGCCTCTTAGCCTGCTTGGAGAGCAAAAAATGTATTAAAACGCCTATTGTAGTAATTTAATCTGCCGAGCCACAGGTCTCGTAAAATACAGCCTGATCGAGGAATTTATGCACCGTCTCTTACTTTCATTTTTGTGCCTCATTGCCCTGGTTGCGCTACAAAGCACCCGCACAGCTTCAGCACAGGGCGGCTCTGCCGGCAACGCCAATGCCGCAGCACAATCGCCCGAGCTCAATGAAATCAGCCGTTTGGTGCGTGGGGGGCAATTTCAGAATGCCCTGGAAAAGGCCAATGCCTATTTGGCAGGAAAGCCCAAAGATCCGCTGGCGCGTTTCCTCAAAGGGGTGGCGCTCACCGAGCTCAACCGCGGCAACGACGCCATTGCCACTTTTCAGGCCCTCACTGAAGACTACCCAGAACTGCCCGAACCATACAACAACCTCGCCGTGCTGTTTGCCGGCAAGGGTCAATTTGAAAAGGCCCGTACCGCTCTCGAACTCGCCATTCAAACCCATCCAAGCTATGCCACTGCACATGAAAACCTAGGTGATGTCTATGCCAAACTCGCCAGCCAAGCCTATGACAAGGCCTTGCAACTGGATAAAGGCAATAACACTGTGCAGTCCAAGCTCTCCTTGGTGCGTGATCTATTCTCCACCGATCCTAAGGCCATACGCTCGGGCGCGAGCAAAACGGACAGCAGAAACACCGCCAGTGTGAGCACTACCCCACCCCCAGCCGTGCAGGTTGCCACTGCCCCCGTGCCCACTGCTGGCAGTGTGCTCAATCCCAACAAAGCCGCACAAATAGCGGCGGCCGCTGCTGCTAATGCAAAGCCTGCCATCACGCCAACTGCGGCGCTGACCCCGCCCCTGCCGCCGGCACCGGTCCCCAGCGCCAGCACCTTGCAAAACGCCAAGCCAGAGCCTAAGCCCGCTGCCGTGGCCACGAGCAAAGGCAATGAACGCGAACAAATCCTCGCCACACTGAAGCACTGGGCCAATAGCTGGGCAGCACAGGATGTAGATACCTATCTTGCCCACTACAGCGACCGCTTCAAGCCGCAAGATGGTGCCACACGCGAAGCCTGGGCCCAAACCCGTCGTGAGCGTTTGCTTGCGCCGAAAAAAATCCTGGTGAGCGTGCAAGAACCCGACATCACTCTGCATGACGATGGCTCAGCCGAAATCCGCTTCAAGCAGGCCTACAGCTCTGACACCATCGGCAACAGCACCACCCGCAAAGTCTTGGTCATGGTGAAATCGGGCAGTGAGTGGAAAATTACCCGCGAACGCGCCGGGGCCTAAGTCCGTTGTTACGCCGTTGTTAAGCCCATTGGTGACACTTGCCTCCCCCGTCCCCCCTCTCCCGTCTGCGACACGCTGATCCCAGGCAGCTGTATTTGCTGCCGGAGCTGGCTCCTCCGCGCTGGTGGCAGATACACAAAAAATGGCAACGCAAACAAGCCGCGCACAAACATGCGGTGAGTCGCGGGCTGTCCAAACAAGACTTTGCCTGGATCAGCGGCGTGATTGGTCTGGCTTTTTTAGCGGCGTTTACCCCCAGCATCGCCAAGCATTTCAAAAAGACTGAAAACCCGCCATACCAGTCCATCAGAGTCATGGACAGCACACCAGCGAATCCCCCCTCTGCACTTTGGAGCCCAGCGCCAAGCAGCGAGCTGGCACCCACAGTGCCCAGTGGGCACAGTGAGGCCGAGCAACACTTGTTGAGCGCACTCGCCGCCCTCAGACAGGCGCAGCTCAAAACCGCGGAGGCACATCTGGACGCAGTGCTCGCTAAATACCCCAACTTCCGGCTGGCCTACCTGCTCAAAGGCGATATCTTGCTCGCTCGTACCCGCCCGCTACAAAAGATTGGCGAGGGCCTTGACGACAATGAAGTATTAAAGGGTCTGCGTGACGAGGCCAAAATCCGAGCCTCACTTCTCACCCAAGGCAAGCCTCTGCCCAGTGACCACACCCTGCTCGACTGGCCCACGGTCCCCCCCCATGTGCGCTATGCGCTCGCCGTCGACATCGCCGCCTCACGTCTGTATGTGCTGGAGCGTGATGAACATGGCCTGCACCCCATCCTCGACATGTACACTACGGTCGGCAAGGCCGGTGGATTTAAAACCAAAGAAGGCGATGTGAAAACCCCCGTTGGGGTCTACACCCTGCTTGCCCAGGTGTCCAAAGACAAGCTCACCGACTTTTATGGTGCCGGGGCTTTTACTCTCGACTACCCGAATGAGTGGGACAAACTCAATGGCCGCAGTGGTTACGGCATCTGGATCCACGGCGTTCCCGCCAACACCTTTGCGCGTGCCCCGCGTGCCTCTGATGGCTGCATAGTGGTGGCCAACCAAGACTTGGCGATCTTGCAAAATTATCTTAATCCAGGCAGCACCCCGGTCTACCTTGCCCAGCAGCTGCAATGGAAACAATCCAAAAACAGCTCAGACAAAAAATCAGGCAATGACTTTGATGCCGCTTTTTCCCAATGGCGCAAAGCCGCAGACACTATGCAGGCAGAGCAACTTTTGTCCAGTTATGCGGTCGATGCGGTGGTGGACGGCAGCACCCCGACAGACTGGCCCAACCGCCTGCGTGAGTGGTACAGCAAGGACAAGGGCAATGCCTCCATACAGCTGAAACCACAAAGTTTAAGTGTGCTCAAATACCCCAGCACTCAAGAGCTGATGCAGGTGAACTTCAGTCAAGAGGTAGAGCGTGGCGAGCAGATCCTCACCTTGGTGCGCAAGCAGTACTGGCAAAAATCAGCCCACACACAAAAATGGCAAATCATTTACGAAGGAAACTCATGAAACACATTCTCTCTGCGTTCGTCACTCTCGGACTGGCGATGCACGTGCAGGCGCAGGCTAAAAATCCCGTGCTCGAAATGAAAACCTCGATGGGCAATATCACCATCGAGCTTGATGAAAAAGCCGCTCCGGTCACCGTGGCGAACTTCCTCAAATATGTTGAAGCTGGTTTCTTTGAAAAGACCATTTTTCACCGCGTCATTCCCGGCTTCATGATCCAGGGCGGTGGATTTGATGACAAGATGCAAGAAAAGAAAACCCTCTTTCCCCCCATTCAAAACGAAGCCGAAATCTCCTCTAAAGCAGGCCTTAAAAACGATCGTGGCACCATCGCCATGGCCCGCACCGGCAACCCCCACTCGGCCACCGCGCAATTTTTTATCAACGTCAACAACAACACCCGTCTCACCTACCCCAGCTTTGACGGCTGGGGCTATGCCGTGTTTGGCAAGGTCACCTCGGGCATGGACATCGCCGACAAAATCGTCGCGGTCGAGACCACCACCATGCCGCCACATGCCAATGTTCCCAAAACCCCCATCATCATCGAAAAGGTCAGTATAAAAAAATGAGCCAAATCACCCTCCACACCAACCACGGCGACATCGTCATCGCCCTTAACGCTGCCGGTGCTCCCAACACGGTGGCCAACTTTTTACAGTACGCCAAAGACGGGCACTTCAATGGCACCATCTTTCACCGCGTCATTCGCGGCTTCATGATCCAAGGTGGCGGCATGCTTCCCGGTTTGTCACAAAAACCCTGCCGCGAAGCCATTGC
>JBDKJU010000286.1:0-3625 GCA_039796435.1 Pseudomonadota bacterium
GTGGCGGCTGTGCGTGGCGCCGCGACAGGACGAGTGGCGTGTAAGCGGCTGCTTTGACGCATATGAATTAACGACTGCGTCCCTGTGTGCCTCTGCCACCACCCTTATTGAGGCCAGTGCCACGTGCATGAGCGTGTGAACCGGTGCGGGGCTTGGCAGCGGGGGGGCTAGAGGTGGGTGCCCGAGGGGTGGGCGCCCGAGGCGTGGAGGGTGCCTGACCAGACTTTGGTTTAAAACCCGGACCAGGGTTGCGCTTGCGCATGCCCGGAGGCTTGCTACCGGCGGGCCTTTCGATTTTTGCGCCGAGTAGTTGTGTGCGCCCCATTTTGATTGGTTGCGGTTTGTCGTCGGGATTAAGCTCAAAACCAACAATGGTTTCACGACGTATGTCTTGCTTGATCAAGCGCTCGATATCGCGTAAGAAATTTTCTTCATCAATGGTGTACAAGCTGACCGCCTCACCGCTGGCGCCAGCGCGCCCGGTGCGGCCAATGCGGTGCACATAGTCCTCTGGCACATTGGGCAAATCGTAGTTCACCACATGCTCCAGCTGATCAATATCGATACCCCGGGCCGCGATGTCGGTGGCCACCAGAACCTGCAACTTATTCTGTTTGAAATCACCCAAGGCCTTGGTGCGGTTGGCTTGACTTTTGTTGCCATGAATGGCCATGGCCTTAATGTCGTGGTCGAGCAAATACTCGGCCACGGTGTTGGCGCTGTGTTTGGTGCGGGTGAACACCAGCACCTGAAACCACTGCCGCTCACTGATTAAATGCGCCAGCAGCTCGCTCTTGCGCTCACGCCCCACGGGATAAATCACCTGCGACACAGTCTCTGCTGCGGTGTTGCGGCGAGCCACCTCTATGCCCACAGGGTCGTGCAGCAATGACTCCGCCAGCGTTTTGATCTCATCGCTGTAGGTGGCGGAGAACAGCAGATTTTGGCGGCGCACGCCGCGCACTTGGGCAGGCAAAAACGCCATCACTTTTTTGATGTCGTGGACAAAGCCCATGTCCAACATCCGGTCGGCCTCGTCAAGCACAAAGGTTTCTACTTGTGACCAAACGAAGGCCTTTTGATTGGCCAAGTCAAGCAGACGGCCCGGTGTCGCCACCACGATGTCCACGCCGCGTTGAAAGGCATTGATTTGTGGTTGCATGCCCACACCACCAAAAATGGCGATGGTGGAGAATTTGGTGTGCTTGCCGTAGGTTTTAACGCTTTGTGCTACTTGTGCCGCCAGCTCGCGAGTGGGGGTAAGAATAATCACACGCGGTGCCAGGCGTTCAGCCTTTTTGAGCTCTGCGCCACGGTGTGGGTGTTTGAGCAAACGTTCCAGTATGGGCAGGGCGAAGCCTGCGGTCTTGCCGGTGCCGGTTTGCGCTCCGGCAAGCACGTCGCGGCCTTCGAGGACTACGGGAATGGCTTGTTGTTGGATGGGGGTAGATTGGGTGTAGCCGCTGTCGGCAATAGCCCGCAGCAAGGACTCAGAGAGTCCGAGATTTTGAAATGACATAAAAATTGAAGACTGCGTGTTTGGAAAAAAACAGGGCGCAGTAAGTAAGAAAAATCACGCCTGCGCAGCGTGTTGGTATTGTGTGATTTCTGATTTTACACGATTTTGCAGGCTAGCGGTGACTCGGTAAAATGCCAAGATGATACTCTCACGATTTCTTGACGGCTATGTCCGTTTTCTCGCCCACAGCATGGTGGCCTTTTTGGCGATTATGGTGGTATTGGTATTTGGTAACGTATTTTTACGATACGCGTTTAACTCAGGCATTATTCTCTCTGAAGAATTGTCACGCTGGTTGTTTGTCTGGCTCACCTTTTTTGGCGCCTTGATTGGCATACGCGAGCGTGCGCACCTGGGCACGGATTTTCTCATCGCCCGTTTGGGCGAGGGAGGAAAAAAAGTCTGCCTCATCATTACCTACGCCTTGATGGTGTGGATGTGTGTGCTGATTCTGCAAGGCTCTTGGATACAAAGCAAGATCAATCTCACCGCCACCAGTCCGGTGATGGACGTGTCATTGACCTGGCTCTCAGGCGTGGGCGTGGTGTTTGCCGTGTCGGCTTTGCTGTGCTTGCTGGAACAGTTGCTCTTATTATTCACCGGCCAGCTCAGTGTTGCTGAGTTGGCCAAAATCACCGAGTCTGAAGAGAAGGAGCACGCATGACCCTCACCATTTTTTTGGTCGCCCTGATTGGCGCCATGGCCTTGGGTATGCCCATCGCTTTTGCTTTATTGGTCTCCGGCGTGGCACTCATGTGGCAGATGAATATGTTCGATGCCCAAATTCTGTCGCAGAATCTGATCGAAGGCGCCAACAGCTTCCCTTTGCTGGCGGTGCCGTTTTTCCTGCTTGCCGGTGAGCTGATGAACGCCGGCGGCTTGTCCAAGCGCATTGTTGACTTTGCCATGACGGTGGTGGGCCACATCAAGGGGGGCTTAGGCTATGTCACCATTGTGTCGGCTTGCTTGATGGCGGCGCTTTCGGGCTCAGCCGTGGCCGATGCCGCAGCGCTTACCGCCTTGCTTTTGCCCATGATGGTGGCTGCCGGACATGACCGGAAAACCTCGGCTGGTCTGATCGCCTCGGCCGGCATTATCGCGCCAGTCATTCCACCCTCAATCGGCTTTGTGATCTTTGGTGTGGCCGCCAATGTATCGATTTCCAAATTATTTCTGGCGGGTATCTTCCCCGGTCTCTTGCTGGGCGCATCTTTGTGGTTTACCTGGTGGTTGTTGGTACGTAAAGAAGATCTCAAACCGCTGCCTAAAAAGACCACTAAAGAAGTATTGCTGGCACTTAAAGATGCGTCTTGGGCACTGGTACTGCCGCTCATTATTGTGTTCGGACTTAAATTCGGCATCTTTACCCCCACCGAAGCCGCCGTGGTGGCCGCGGTCTATGCCCTGTTTGTGGCCGTGGTGGTGTACCGCACTTTGACACTCAAAGACCTCATGCCGGTGTTTTTAGGTTCGGCCAAGACCACGGCCGTCGTTATGTTCTTGGTGGCAGCGGCCATGGTCTCGGCTTGGCTCATCACAGCGGCACAGTTGCCCGCACAGCTGGTGGCTCTGTTGCAACCGTTTTTAGACTCACCTAAAACCCTGCTGCTGGTCATCATGGTGGTGACCATGGTGGTGGGCACCGCGCTGGACATGACCCCTACCATTTTGATCCTGACCCCCGTGCTCATGCCGGCGGTCAAGGCTGCTGGCATAGACCCGGTGTATTTTGGCGTGCTGTTCATCATCAACAACGCCATTGGCCTCATCACCCCACCAGTGGGCACCGTGCTCAACACCGTCGCCGGTGTGGGCAAGATGAGCATGGATGAAGTGACCAAGGGCGTGGTGCCTTTCATGATTGCCCAGTTCACCATCATGTTCTTGATGGTGCTCTTTCCTGAGCTGGTGACGGTGCCGGCCAAGTGGCTGGCACCGTAAACGTTAAGGATGTTAAGGTTAAAATAGCACCATCAACATTAGGAGAAGTCATGAAATTCGTATCTATGGCCGTGGCTGCTGCCGCTTTGGCAGTGACCGCTGGTGGTGCTTTTGCACAAACCAAAGAAATCAAATTTGCCACCCAGAACCCCAAAGGCCACCCCG
>JBDKJU010000287.1:0-3415 GCA_039796435.1 Pseudomonadota bacterium
ATTCAGGCTTTCGATCGTATCGCCCAGATGCTTATTGTGCCCGTGCTGCAAGCGCAGTTCAACGTGGTGAGCGAGTTTGCAGCCAGCTCACGCGGCGAGGGTGGTTTTGGCAGCACTGGCAAACACTAGAGCAGATGAGGGGCTGCCGCCGTAGGCACCAAAGGCACCAAAGGCACTAATGGGCGTGCAGGCGCGTTGGCTGGGTTGCTTTTGTTTTTGAGATAACGCGCGGCAAGATCCCAAATCGGCTCGCCAGCTTTGGCCTCAGCGCTGTCGGCCACGGGTGCCCAGCCCGCTACTTTGTAGTGTTTGTCGGCCTCGATGAGTTCACCTGTGTTCAGCCGCATATTGCTGATGCGCTTGCCGGCTGCCTCGTTGATGGCAAGTGAGTAGTTCATTCCCCCCACGCGCACCATGTCCCCGCCTTGTTGGTAGTAAGGGTCAAGGTGAAAGATATTGTCTGCCACGTCTTCCAATATGGTTTTAATGAAGGCCCCACTCATGTGGCTCACCGTGGTGTAGGGGTAGGTGATGGCGGTGTGACTCATGAGGTCCTCAAAACGCAGTGTGTCACCCGGCAGCAGAGTATTGCCCCAACGGAAGCCTGGTGAAAAACTGATTTGTGCATTTTTTTCGGCCATCAAGGCCTCGCACAGCAGTTGGTCCCAAGTGCCGTTGAAATTGCCACGGCGATACAGTAAATTGTCAACCGTGGCCAGAGGTTCGTTGAGTTTGGCGAGGTAGGGTGCGCGTACTTTATCGATGTGGGCTTGCATGTCAACATCGGCTTTGAGCAGATTGCTGAACACGGGCAAGAGTTGATAGCGCATGTCCATGACGCGTCCATTTTTGACTTCGAGATCCAGCGTGGCCAAGTATTTGCCGTGTGAGCCAGCGTTGGTGACCCAGGTTTCGCCACCGGCGTTTTTGACCTTGACTGCTTGCGGCACGCCGTCGTGGGTGTGGCCACCCAGAATGGCGTGCAGGCCGCGCACACGGGTGGCGAGTTTTAGGTCCACATCCATGCCATTGTGCGACAGCAAAACGACCACTTGCGCGCCTTTGCTCTTGGCATCATCGATGTTCTTTTGCAGGTTTTCTTCTTGAATGCCAAAACGCCACTCAGGCACCAGATAGCGTGGGTTGGCAATGGGGGTGTAGGGGAAGCACTGTCCGATAATGGCCACCGCCACGCCGTTGAGCTCACGGATGACATAAGGCTTAAACACGGGATCACCAAAGTCGGCGGTGGCCACGTTTTGCCCGAGAAATTCTATTTTGCCTTTGAGGTCGTTGTTAATGATCTCTTGCACGCGCTTGTCACCGTAGGTGAACTCAAAGTGGCCAGTCATTACGTCCACGCCTAGCCGCTTGCATGCCTCCACCATGTCCTGACCTTTGCTCCAAAGAGCGGTGGCCGAGCCTTGCCAGGTGTCGCCACCATCTAGAAGCAGGGCATTGGGTCTGTCCGCTCGCAGGCGTTTGATGAGAGTGGCCAAGTGTGCGAAGCCACCGATCTTGCCAAAGCGTTTGGCTTCTTCCTGAAAATGTAAATGCGTGAACGCATGTGCTTGGGCGGTGCCGGGGGCGATACGGCAAGCCTTAAGCAGTGCTTCTCCTGTCAGGTGCGGGAGTTGGCCTGCCTGTGACCCCACGCCTAAATTAACATTGGGTTCACGGTAGTAAAGCGGCATGAGCTGCGCATGGCAATCGGTGAAGTGCATCAGGTGCACATTGCCAAATTTTTTACTGCCGTACAGTTCATCAGCAAGTTTGTCGTGGTTACTTTGGGCAAACAGGTTTTTGCTGCCCACGAGACTGGCAGCACCAAGAAGTTGGGTAAAGGTGCGTCGTTGCATTAGTGTGTGTGATGCTCTGGGAGAGAGGAAGCGGTGGGGTGAAAATGGGTGTGAGTGGCTGGTGCGCGGCGCAGGTCACACCACTTGATGGGAGCCGGCGCTTCAAGTACTTGCAGGAGACGGGCAACAGCATCAGCAAGCGGTATGCGTGCGTCAATGTTTTCACCCGGATGCGTTTGCCTGCGCAGTGGCGAATTGATCGGGCCGGGAATGATGCACACGATCTGTGTGCCGGTCTCTGACCACTCATCTCTGAGACTTTGACTGAAGCTGTAAAGCGCGGCTTTGCTGGCCTGATACCCCCCCCAAAAAGGGCCGGGCTCTAGCACGTGGTGATCGAGACAATACAGCACCTTGGCATTTTGCGCCGCATGTAACAAGGGAGCAAGGGCGCGGGTGAGAAACACCGGTGCAGTGGTGTTGACTTGCCAGCACTTTGCCCATTCAGCGAGTTGTTGGTGTTCTATGGGGCTGACATTACCCAAGTGTGCGGCGCAGTGAATAAAAGCATCTAGTCTGGGAATTTCTTTTTTCAGGCTGTGCACAATGTTGCTGAAATCTTCCTGCGTTGTCTTGGTGAAGTCCAATGGCAGCAGTATGGGCAGCGGCGCAGTACCGAGAGCCTCTATGGCATCGTAGAGAGCATTCAGCTTGTCGTCTTTACGACCCTGAAGAATAAGCTGGTGACCAGCCCGGGCACAAGCCAAGGCAAGTTCATGACCTAGGCCCTGACCTGCTCCAGTAATAAAAATATACTTAAGCAACGCTGACGACCACGCGACCTGTGACTTGCGCATTGATGAAATCGTCAAACACCTGTGGCAATTGATCGAATTCGACGGTGCGGGTATTGGGCGCTAAATGTGTGGGTTTCCATTCACTCGCCAGCTTGTTCCAAAGGGCGACCCTTTGCGGCATGGGACAGTTGACCGAGTCAATGCCCAGAAGGTTGACCCCGCGAAGAATAAAGGGCATCACTGTGGTGTTGAGCTCCCAACCAGCAGCCAGACCCACTGCGCCGATAGAGCCGCCCACTTTCATCACGCGGGTAAACCAGCCCAACATGGCCCCGCCCAGATTATCAATAGCGCCGGCATAAGTCTCGGCCAGCAAAGGCTTGTCACTCATTTGCAAGTCTTGGCGGATAATGACTTGCTGGGCGCCGATGTCTTTGAGCAGTTGTGCGTCTTTGGCCTTGCCCGTGACTGCGTGGACTTCGTAACCCAGAGCCGCCATGATGTCTATGGCAATCATGCCCACGCCGCCCGTGGCTCCGTTAATGATGACAGGGCCGCTGTTGGGCTGAAGCCCATTGTGCTGCATGCGTTCAATGGCGAGGGCTGCGGTGAAGCCGGCAGTGCCCAAGGCCATGGCCTCAAAGGTGCTCATGCCGGGCGGCATGGGCACGACCCAGGCGGCCGGGATGCGGGCCATTTCCGCATAGCCACCATGATGCGCCACGCCCACGTCAAAGGAGTGGGCAATCACCAGATCTCCGGTTTTGAATTGCGGGGCAGTGGAGCTGAGCACTTCGCCCGCCAGATCAATACCGCCCA
>JBDKJU010000288.1:0-3536 GCA_039796435.1 Pseudomonadota bacterium
AGCTACTTAAACTAACCTACCGCTTCGCTTTTTTTGCTTCGCAAACTTGTTTAGCGCCGAGAGATGGAATTATGCGCCCTTTCACCCCACCTGTCAAGCTCTCCGGCACATTACCCCACAAAATCTCCACCCACACACCCAATCCCCCCCTCTTTTACCCAATTTTGTTGTTTTTTTGCAACATGTGCGCACAAATACACTCACATACACATACACATACACATACACCCCCGTGGATATAGGGGGCAAAAAAAATCCCCGCACTCAATTCGGCGGGGATTTTAAAAAAATACCTAATTAAGATTTTTAGGCAGAGTAGTACATATCGTACTCAATTGGGTGCGTGGTCATGCGGAAACGGGTGACTTCCTGCATTTTTAAAGCTATGTAGGCATCAATCATTTCGTTGGAGAATACGCCGCCGCGGGTGAGGAACTCGCGATCTTTATCAAGATACTCAAGCGCTTGATCAAGACTGTGGCAGACGGTAGGAATCTTTGCATCCTCTTCTGGCTCCAGATCGTACAGGTCTTTGGTGGCGGGGTCACCAGGATGAATCTTGTTCTGAATGCCATCCAAGCCTGCCATCATCAGAGCTGAGAAAGCCAGATAAGGGTTGGCGGTGGGATCAGGGAAGCGGACTTCAATGCGGCGAGCCTTGTCGCTTTGAACATAGGGGATGCGGATGGATGCAGAGCGATTGCGCGCGGAGTATGCAAGCTTAACGGGCGCCTCAAAGCCGGGAACCAAGCGCTTGTACGAGTTGGTACCAGGATTGGTGATGGCATTCAAAGCACGAGCGTGCTTGATCACTCCGCCGATGTAAAACAGGGCGGTGTCAGAAAGGCCTGCATATCCTTTGCCAGCAAAAAGATTTTTTCCGTCCTTCCAAATAGACTGGTGCACGTGCATGCCTGAGCCGTTGTCGCCAACAATGGGCTTGGGCATGAATGTGGCTGTTTTGCCAAACATGTTGGCGGTGTTGAACACCACATACTTCAAAATTTGCGTCCAATCAGCACGCTCTACCAAGGTAGAGAAACGTGTACCAATTTCGCATTGTCCCGCATTGGCCACTTCATGGTGGAACACCTCAACAGGGACACCCATCTCTTCAAGGGCGAGCACCATTGCGTTGCGGATGTCTTGCAGCTTGTCTACTGGCGCAACGGGGAAATAGCCGCCCTTGACACCGGGCTTATGACCTTGGTTGCCTTTGCCACCATTGTCATTGTCATCGGTCTGCCAAGCTGCTTCTTCGGAATACACCTTGCAAAATGAGCCAGACATGTCGGTTTTATATGCCACGCTGTCAAAAATAAAGAATTCTGGCTCAGGACCAAAATAGGCTGTGTCGCCGATTTTGGTGGATTTCAGGTACGCTTCTGCGCGCTTTGCCAACGAGCGGGGATCACGGTCATAGCCCTTGCCAGTGGAAGGCTCAAGCACGTCACAGGTGATGTTGAGAGTGGTTTCTTCAACAAATGGATCGAGCACAGCGGTTTTGGCATCTGGCAGCAGCAGCATGTCGGACGCTTCGATGCCTTTCCAACCAGCGATAGACGAGCCGTCAAAAGCGTGCCCATCTTCAAATTTGTCTTTGGTGAACTGATGGTGCGGGACTTGTACGTGCTGCTCTTTGCCACGTGTATCGGTAAAACGAAGGTCAACAAACTTAACCTTCTTGTCCTTGATCATTTTTAGTACTGCTGCCGGCGTCGACATGTGAAGCTCCTGTGAAAAAAAATCAATAAATATAAACCTTGGTATTCTAGCTTAGCATGCCTTATGCCATGCTTTTTAAGCAATATTACGTGCCAAAATAACATAGAACGCACCGAATTCGTGCCCAGCAATCAGTTTTGCGCCAAATTGGTGCGTCACTTAATAAGCTTCGATTTCTGCGAATATGGGAAGCCATATCCCCAGAGCAATAAACAACAGCAGTACCGTAATGGTGCCTAGCAATAAATACAGCCAAAAACGTGTGCGTGGCTTATGGACAGGTGCTTGTGCAGGGAGCGCAGGGGCTTGCAAACGCTCGTGCAGCAAGCGCGGTAATTGCGGCAATAAGGCTGGCCAGTAGATGGCCTCGTTTTTGATGTTGCGCCAGAGGCCTTTGGGGCCAATCTGTTCATTCATCCAGTTTTCGAGTTGTGGCTTAGCGGTGGCCCATAGGTCTAAGTAAGGATCAAGTTGCCTGCCTAAACCTTCGACATTGAGCAAGGTCTTTTGTAGAAGCACCAGTTGCGGCTGTATCTCTACATTAAAGCGGCGGGACACCTGGAATAAGCGCATGAGCACGAGGCCAAAAGATATTTCTGCTAAGGGTTTGCCAAAGATAGGCTCGCATACCGAGCGCACTGCATTCTCTAATTCATCCACGCGAGTGCTTGCCGGCACCCAAGCACTGTCGATATGCAGCTGCGCTACTCGCCGATAATCGCGGTTAAAAAAAGCGAGAAAGTTATGCGCCAGATAATGTTTGTCTTGATCGTTCAGGCTGCCTACTATGCCAAAATCAATGCCGATATATTGTCCTTTGCTGCCTTCTTCTATCGACACTTGGATATTTCCTGGATGCATGTCCGCGTGAAAGAAGCCATCACGGAATACTTGGGTAAAAAAGATCACCACCCCATCACGTGCAAGCTTAGGAATATCTACACCGGCTTGGCGCAATGTCTCTAGTCGGCTGATGGGCACACCGTGCATCCTTTCCATCACCATGACTGTTGGTCGGCAAAAATCCCAATATACCTCCGGATGTCTTATCAGCGGCGAGTCTTTAAAGTTACGCCCTAACTGCGAGCAGTTTGCCGCCTCACGCAGCAAATCGAGTTCATCATGCAGGTAATGGTCGAACTCGTTCACTACCTCTTCCGGTTTCAGACGCTTGCCATCATGAGAGAATCGAGCCAGCCAAGAGGCCAGCATGCGCAACAGCGCCAGGTCTTTTTCGATGATGGGCAAAATATCTGGGCGCAAGACCTTGACTGCCACTTCGAGCTCACGCCCCCCCTGCACGATGCGTCCGAAATGAACCTGCGCAACCGAGGCTGAAGCGATGGGAATTTCGTCAAACTGTGTGAACACTGCGTCCACATTTTTGCCAAAAGCCTGCGCAATTTGACTACGCACTTGAGCATATGCAAACGGTGGAACACGGTCTTGCAATAAGGCTAATTCATCCACAATATCGGTGGGTATGAGGTCGCGGCGTGTAGACAATACCTGCCCAAATTTCACAAAAATCGGCCCCAAGCTCTCGAGAAACAGTCGCAGCGATTGTCCGCGAGTGTATGGCTTGCGTGGCAAGGGTTGCAGGAGAATGGCGCAGGTACGCAAAAATCTATTGGTGCTTCGTCGCAACAGCCATTGGTCTAGGCCATAACGTAGAGCGCGCGCAATGATGAACGTGGCACGCGGCACATTGCTCAGCAGCCTTATCCAACTCATCATACCCCCCTCATTTTCTGCAATCGTCGCTCCATATTTTGTACAGCCAGGCGTAGATCATCCACCTCTTGTTTGAA
>JBDKJU010000289.1:0-4853 GCA_039796435.1 Pseudomonadota bacterium
ACGTCGCATTGATCCTGTTTTAGGCCGGCAGCGGAGGCCAAGGCGGCGTGGGCAGCCTGCGCATTTTGAGTGGGAATCCAGGCTTCGCAACGCTCTGCGGTCCACACCACGGTGGCGTTCATGGGTTCCATGCAGGCGTGGTTTTGATAGGGGTAGCTGTAGGTGGCTTCGATAGTGTGTTTGGCTTCGGCCAGGCTGTGGGCAATATTGCCATTTTGGTTGCCGATGTGGGCTTCATAAGCGCCCAAGCCTTCTTGCAGGCTGGCGCGAATAGTGGCCGAGCTGATTTTGTCATTGCCTTTGTTGTCCCAGACAATCTTGACTTCTTGCAGCGCGGAGTGGGCCTGCCACCAAGTGTCGGCCACCACGGCCACGGCGTTGTCGGCAATTTCAAATACGTGGCGGACCCCTGGCATCTGGCGTGCAGCGCTGGCGTCCATGCTTTGGCGTACCCCCCCAAACACGGGACAGGCACGAATGGCGGCATTAAGCATACCCGGCAGTTTTAGATCGGCGGCATAGATTTTCTTGCCATTGATTTTGTCGCGCGTATCCAAGCGTGCCAGCGGCTTTCCGGCAATTTTCCAGTCTTTGGGGTCTTTGAGCTTGATTTCTTTGGGTGGGGGAATTTTGGCGGCAGCTTCGGCCACTTGCCCGTAGCTCAATACTTTGCCGCTTTTTCTGTGGGTGATGAGGCTATTGGCGGCTGTGCATTCCGCAGCGGGCACGCCCCACTGTTGGGCGGCAGCACTGATGAGCATTTCGCGTGCGGCGGCACCACCCTGACGCACGTAGTCATGGGATTGACGAATACCACGTGAGCCACCAGTGGACATGTCTTTCCAAACATTTTGGCGGGCGAGGTTTTGTGCCGGGGTGGGGTACTCGGTGGTGACCTTGCGCCAGTCACATTCGAGCTCTTCGGCCACCAGTTGGGCCAGGCCGGTTAAAGTGCCCTGCCCCATCTCGGTGCGGGCGATGCGAATGACCACAGTGTCGTCAAGTTTGATGACGACCCAGGCATTGACCTCTGGAATGGTCTTGTCCAGTAAGGCCTTGCCAGGAAAAGTAAATTGAAAGCTGCAGCCCCCACCGATGCCGGAAGCGACGATGGCGGTGGAGAGGATGAAGCGGCGACGGCTTAAATGGCTTGCTTGGGTCATGACCGGCTCCTTAGGCTTTTTGGGGTGATTGGGCCATTTTTACTGCGGCTTTGTGGATGGCGGCGCGCACTTGCAGATAGGTGCCGCAGCGGCAGATATTGCTCATGGCTTCGTCAATATCCGCATCGGTAGGTTTGGTTTTTTTGGCCAACAGCGCGGCGGCGGCCATGATCATTCCTGACTGACAATAGCCACATTGCGGCACATCTCCCTCAAGCCAAGCCTGCTGTACCGGGTGTGCTGCCTCGGCTGACAGCCCTTCAATGGTGGTGATTTTTTGATTGGGAGTGAACTCGGCAACAGTGTAGGCGCAGGAGCGAATGGCCTCTCCATCCACATGCACGGTGCAGGCACCACAGGCCGCCACCCCACACCCGTATTTGGTGCCGGTCAGCCCCAGCTGTTCGCGTATCGCCCATAGCAAGGGAGTGTTTGGAGCAGCGGCCACTTCAGTGGCCTTGCCGTTAATCAATAGTTGTGGCATGGGGTGATTTCCTTCAGGTTCTTCTGTTGATGGGTCAGCAACATCATAGCGGCAAAGGGTAGCAGGTTTAGCGTCGTACCGCCGGGGTTTCCACACGTAAACCGGAACTGCGGGTTTGCATGTACAAGATCAAGTTGGCCATCTCGGCGGAGTCGGCAGGTGGGGGCTCGGCGCGCACCCCTTGAAAACAGGCGCGTATGCGTCGTGCCAAAGAGCCTATCCCGTTCCATTCCAAGCGATAAGTGGGGTAGCCGTTGCTCTGCCCTTGTGAGATGGTTTGACCCAGTAAACGTTTACCGGCGAGTTGGTCGTGGCAATGTGTGCAAGCAAGATTGAGTTGCCCTAGGCGGGTGAAGTAGAGCCCCTTTCCAGCCAGCCAGAATGGTTTTTCCGATGCACTTAGCTCTCGTTCTATTGGCAGCCCTAAAGAAGCATGCGCGATGTAGGTGGTCACAGCCAGTAATTCTTTGGACTCAGTGGCCCACGGTTTTTGCTGCAGATGTTCGCTTTGGCATTGCCAGATGCGGGCCTCAAGAGTTTGTAGCTGCCTTGTGTGTTGATTCGAGGTGGTACTTAGTTTCGGATATCGCAAGATCACACCGCGCATTTTTTGCATATCTTGGTGACAAGCAGTGCAATCGCTAAATAATTTTTTGCCCTCCTCAAGCCACAGTGAGCCCGGGTTTCTGAAGAGGTCTAGTTGCAAGGCCTGTATGTCGGGGCTGGCGTAAGAGAGGCCGGAGCGCACCTCTGCCCGAGTCTGACCTAGGCACAGAAAACAGAGTAACAAAAACACATAGTTCGCGTACTTCATGTATTTCTCAAGCACTTCAGGTGGTGCTGATTTTTTGTGACAACTCACCTTGCGCGCCCTGCTCGTCTTGCCACCGGCAGATGAGTTTGCCTGATCGCGGGATGCTCAAGCTTATTTGCAGATAAGGGTTGGCGGCCAGACCCGAGCTTGGCGTGAGGCGTAAGAGTGCGGTGTCATCGAGAAAAAATTCAATTTTCCGAATCAGATTTTGCGGCTGACGTTGACCCTGTGCGTCACTGATAAAACCGGTCTCCATGGCATGTCTTAGCAAAAGCTGCACAGAGAAACTTTCGCCTGCTTTCACGCGCTCGGGGGCTTGCAGTTTGCCGCTGAGTTGCAGATTCATGCACCCTCCACGCAGGCCGAATCAGTCACGCTGATGTGGTGGCTGACCCACAGAACACGTCCTTGATTGGTCTCTGCCAAGGCGATCAGATTTTGTGTGCCGGCCAAGCGTATACGGGTGCTTAAATCAAGGGTGTTCAAGGGCTGTAAAAATTCAAGCTTAAAAATCTCTGGCCGAGGGTTGCGCTCACTGATGAGATGAAGCTGTCGCAAGTGTTCTTGTGCGGGCAAGGCCTCACAACATAGACGCAGCGGCACTGAGTTGCCGTTGTCGGCAATGTGCTCCATTTCTAGACGCAGACCGGTATGACTCAGTCGTGGGTGGGTCTGCCAATGCTTGAGCGCTGGCCATTTGGGCAAGCCCAGTTCGGGGCGCAGAGCTTGGGTCCAGGCTTCTGTGGGCGCTTGCGCAGACACTGCCCAAGGCAGAAGCCATGCCCAGCAAAACAGTCTTCGTTTCATTTCAGGCTCATTAAATAATCAAGCAAATGCTCGATGGAGGCGGCGTCAAGCACTGCCTTGCCTTGATAGGCTGCCGCCACCCTTTTGCCCACATCGGCCAGACCGTAAGGGGGCATGACCGTATCAGGATAATACTGCCTCGCATCAATAATAATTTGTCGCAAAAAGGCGCGGTCGCGACGGAGAGAGATGCCATGTAAATGGGGTCCAATATTGCCCATGCTTTTGTTTTCCGTGTTGCCGACCTGGTGGCAGAGCACGCAGTGCGCGCCTTCGCGGGTGTGAAACAGACGCGCCCCGCTGGCTGCATCAGCATGACATAAGCGCGGATAGGCGCCTAACAGGAGCATGAGCAGAGACATGAGCAGATGGCACATACAGCCAGTATAAAAAAAGGGGCTGACGCCCCTTTGATTGCTGTTTTAAAAAACAAACATTTTTATTCTGAAGTGGCAGAGATTTTATGTATAGATAAGTCCGCGCCATTGAATTCCTCTTCAGCATCTAAACGCAAGCCCATGACTTGCTTGATGGCACCATAGACAATGACGGCGCCAAGGACTGCGATCAAGATGCCGATTAGCGTGCCGATTACCTGTGATCCAAATGCCACGCCACCCAGTCCGCCCAAGTTTTTGCTGCCAAAAATGCCAGCGGCTACCCCGCCCCAAGCACCACATAAGCCATGCAAAGGCCAGACGCCCAGCACATCGTCTATCTTCCAACGGTTTTGAGTCAGGGTGAACATGTAGACAAAAATGAAGCCGGCCACCCCGCCCACCACTAAGGCGCCAATTGGGTGCATGACATCAGAGCCAGCGCACACGGCCACCAGCCCGGCCAATGGGCCGTTGTAGACAAAGCCTGGATCATTTTTACCAAGCACCAAGGCCACTAAAGTGCCACCCACCATGGCCATGAGGGAATTGACGGCCACCAAGCCGGAGATTTTGTCTATGGTCTGGGCGCTCATGACATTGAAGCCGAACCAGCCCACGGCCAGTATCCAGGCGCCCAGAGCCAAAAATGGGATAGAAGAAGGTGGGTGAGCAGAGATACTGCCGTTTTTGCCGTAGCGGCCAGTGCGGGCACCCAAGAAAAGCACGGCCACGAGGCCGATCCAGCCACCAACTGCATGTACCACTACCGAGCCTGCAAAGTCGTGAAACTCTTCACCAAACGTGGCCTTTAGCCAGGCATTCATACCAAAACCGCCGTTCCACGCCATGCGCTCAAATAAGGGATATACCAGCGCGACCAAAAACAAAGTGGCCAGCAGTTGGGGATTGAACTTGGCTCTTTCGGCAATGCCACCCGACACGATGGCAGGAATGGCCGCCGCAAAAGTGAGTAAGAAAAAGAACTTCACCAACTCATAGCCGCTCTTGACTGCCAGCCCTTCAGCAGGACCAAAAAAATGCGCACCGTAGGCAATCCAGTAGCCCACAAAGAAGTAGGCGATGGTCGACACCGCGAAGTCTGCCAGAATCTTGACCAAGGCATTTACCTGATTTTTCGCCCGTACCGTGCCCAGCTCAAGAAAAGCAAAGCCAGCATGCATGGCCAGCACCATGATGGCGCCCAA
>JBDKJU010000290.1:0-8649 GCA_039796435.1 Pseudomonadota bacterium
CCCAAAACGGCACGATCACCAACCAGTCCTGATTGCGCAAGACTTCGCGCTCCTGCCCGAGTTCACAGCGCACCACCTCTGCGAGCATGGTATGCCCATGCCTCGTGTAAAAATCACCTTGTCGCGCATCTTCAGCGGCCAATTCATCAGGCAAATAATCTGTCGCCCATATTTGCCCATGCGGATGCGGGTTGGAACAGCCCATCATGCTGCCCTTGTTTTCAAACACCTGCACAGAAGCATAGGTCTTACCCAAATCGGCACACTGATCTTGCCAAGTGTCCACCACCGCTTTGATCTGTGGCACCTCCAGCTCGGGCAAGGTTTTGCTGTGGTCTTCTGAAAAACAAATAACTCTCGCCTCCCCACGGGCCGGCGCGTATGTAAATAAGCGATCAAGAGCGCTGGCATGCAGCTCGGGAGCGGGAGTGTCTTGTGCCACGGCAGCAAAATCATTGCCAAACACATAAGGGCCACGATAGTCCGGGTTACGCGCCCCATTCACACGACTGTTGCCGGCACATAAATAACAGCTCTTGTCATGCGCCAGGGCCGCGGCGCGCTCGGGCTTTTCTGCCTGACCTTGCCAAGGCCGTTTGCTGCGCTGAGGTGAGACCAGCACCGAGTGGCCATTCAGTGGATTCAAACGACGGTGAGGATGCTCTTTGGCATCAAAGACATCAAAGGCATTAGCTGTGTTCATGAGTGCTCATAACCATTCGGATTCAAGCTCTGCCAACGCCAGGTGTCTGCACACATGCGTGCCAGATCATGTTGTGCTTCCCAGCCCAATAGTTGTTGTGCCAGTGCGGGATCTGCCCAATTCGCCGCCACATCCCCCGGCCGTCTGGGCAGTATTTCATGCGCCAGCTCCTTGCCACATGCCTGCCCGAAAGCCCGCAACATGTCCAACACACTGTGCCCCTTGCCCGTGCCCAGATTGATGGCACGAAAACCGCGCTGCTGCACTCCGTATTGCAAGGCAGCCACATGCCCCCGGGCCAAGTCCGCAACATGAATATAGTCGCGCACCCCAGTGCCATCATGGGTAGGATAGTCATTCCCCCAAACCCGTAAATGTGTCCGCCTGCCCACGGCCACTTGCGCAATGTAAGGCACGAGGTTATTGGGAACCCCATTGGGGTCTTCCCCCAACAAGCCACTAGCATGGGCCCCCACCGGGTTGAAATAACGCAGCGCCAGTAATGACAAATCTGGATATGCCAAGGCAGCATCACGCATGATCTGTTCGGTCATCAATTTGGTCTGTCCGTAGGGATTGCTGGCGCCGAGTTGCGCAGACTCGGTCAAGGGCATGGGGTTGTCGGCCGCGTAGACCGTGGCCGAGCTGCTAAACACCAGACAAGGGATGTGCGCAGCCCGCATCACCGACATGACATTCATACTGGCGCACAGGTTATTTTCGTAATACGCCAACGGCTGCTCGGTAGACTCGCCCACGGCCTTCAAGGCAGCAAAATGAATGATGGCGTCAAATTTTTTCTCTTGACACAAACGCAAAAGCCCTGAGGCATCGCGCACATCAAGTGCCTGAAAACCTGGTCGAATTTGTGTGATTTTTTCTATGCGCGAGAGAACCTCTTGCTTGCTGTTCACCAGACTATCAACCACAAACACTTCATGCCCAGCCTCGATAAGTGCCACCACCGTCATGCTGCCAATGTAGCCCGTGCCACCAGTAACCAAAACCTTCATGCTGACTTAACCATTCTGCTTGATTTTCTCGAAGCTCAGAATGTAG
Organism: Pseudomonadota bacterium; assembly: GCA_039796435.1. Taxonomy (GTDB): domain Bacteria; phylum Pseudomonadota; class Gammaproteobacteria; order Burkholderiales; family Casimicrobiaceae; genus JBDKJU01. The sequence goes on from JBDKJU010000290.1 coordinate 1,763, forward strand.
CAAGTTTCGGCCAAGCCACGCGGCATGGGCATACCCACCTGCGCCAGCCAGTCACCATCCAGAGTAACCCCCTGGGTCAGCTGTGCAAAGAAGGGCGTCTCAGGCATGAACCAATGGTCTTGCTTATCAAGTGCAGGGGTGATGCGTTTGACCACATAGGCCCCTTTGCCAAGCAGCATGGGCAATCGCACTGCTGGCGTGTATTTGAATGAACTCGCCTGCAAGCGATACACCAGCAACAACACTTGTGTGCAAGCAGCATCGCCATGTGCCTGCCACACCTGATGGTCCTCAGCCTGACCCTGCCAAACCTGACCTTGGTGCAAGCGATGGCGCAGCTGTTGATACAGTGCCACCCAAGCACGCACTTCTGATTTGGCACGGTGGTCGAGCGAGCGTGCATCAAGCTCTATACCAAAGTGTCCACTCAAGGCCACGGCCGCGCGAAAGCCCATGCTCTGTGTTCGACCCGTGGTGTGTGCAGGAGCCGTGCCAATGTGGGCCCCCATGATTTCAGGCGGAAAGAATTGCAAAAACCCGCGCTGTATGTCTACTCGTGACAGGGCATCAATGCAGTCGCTCAGCCATACCCTTTGAGTGTGTCGCAGCACGGCAAAGTCTATGCGCCCGCCGCCGCCAGAGCAGCTTTCTATCTCCACCAGCGGATGCTCTGCCCTTAAGTCTTGCATGAGCGAATAGACCGCCAGCACTTGCTTGCGGTAACCCGCAGTGCCATCTGCCAATCCAGCGACAGTGAGGTCACGATTATGATCCCATTTGATGTAGCGTATTGGGTGCGCGGCCAATAGAGCATCGATTTTTTCAAACAGATAATTGCGCACTTCTTTGCGTGAAATATCCAATACCAATTGATTGCGCGCCGTGATCAGCGGCCTGCCTGCCAGCTGCAAGGCCCAATCGGGATGTGCTCGAAAGGTGTCGCTGTCCGGGTTGATCATTTCAGGCTCAAACCACAGACCAAACTCCATGCCCAGACCATTCACGTGGGCAATGAGGTCCCCCAGACCCTGAGGAAATTTAGTGGCATCAGGCCACCAATCTCCTAGACCAGCACGGTCATGGTGGCGGGCATGAAACCAGCCATCATCCAGCACAAAACGCTCAACACCCAGGTCTGCCGCTGCCGTGGCCAGCTCCTTGACCTTCTCAGGCGCCACATCAAAATAAAAACCTTCCCAAGTATTCAAGTGCACTTTGCGCACACTCATTTTGCCCTGCGGCCAAGTCAGGCGCGAGCGCAACTCCGCATGAAAGTTCTGCGCCAAACCATTAAAACCCAAGGTGCTGCACGAGGCAATCATTTCTGGAGAATGCAAGGACTGACCGGCCTCCAGTATCACTTCACCTGGTGCCAGCCACTCGCCCATGCTCCACTGATACAGACCGTCGTTGAGCCACTCAATGCTTTGCTGCGCATTGCCTGACCAAGCCAGATGCGCCCCATACACCAACCCTGTGTGCTCGGTGGCACCTGGGGTGGTCACCACCGCGCCAGGGAAATTGTCCTGCGAAGTGCGTCCGCGTCGATTTTCACGTCGCCAAATACTGCGGCACAACGGCTCCTCCTGTTGCATAAATTCATGCATGTGCTGCCCAACGTAATAACGCACCGTCTGCGCATGACTGGGCAGCGGCAAGCTCGCGGCATTTAACTGTTGCACCTGCAGTGCTGTGCTGCCCAGATTACGCACAGAGGTGCTGAGCAGCAGCACGTCAGCATGACTGAGCTGCAAAGACACCTTGACCTCTAGCTCGGCAACTGGATCACGCAGGCACACGGTACAGGCTGATTCACTCTGCGTGATCTCACATTCGCTCCAAGCTTGCGCAAACTGTCGTCCATCACGGTGCGCCAACAGGCTGGCCTGATGAAACCAGCCCACCCCGAAGGTGGGGGCAATGCTCAAGGGTTGATCAAAATCCAGGGTAAAAGACGGCAAGGGACGAGTGTCTCGCAAGGCGAAACCAGGCACTGCTGCCTCGGCCAAACGTGGCCCCCAATAACGCCACAACGGTGCCTCATCAGGCAAACACTCGAGCACCACACTGCACCCGGGGCTGCGCAGGCAAATCAAACGCACATCATTCATCGCAACAACTCATTGACTTTCTTATCGGCACGCCGCAAAGCCTCTGCTGCTGACAGTTTGCCAATCAGCACGGCTTCTATCGCGTTCCCAACTATCTCATTGATTTCAGCCGCACGCGGCACTATCGGCGGTGGCGCCAGGCGGCTCAAGCGTGTATCCGCCATCTCCAGAAAGGCGGAGCTGTCCACCCCTTTGGCCATTAACACTGCCCTGCTCTCCTGCGCCAAACCACGCACTGCCGGATTCACCACACCATAAGTCGCCACCGTCTTTTGACAGGCCGCCGACCCCAGATATTTCACCCATGCCCAGGCCTGTTCTGGGTGTTTAGTGCCTGACCAAATCGAATCGGCCAAGCCATTAAACAAGGTGGCACGCAGTCCGCTTGGGCCAATGGGCAAGGGCACCCAGGCATGTTCAAAGCGGGCGTTGTGGGCGAAATAATTGACCATCCACGAACCTTCCGGAATCATGGCCACCCTCTGCGCCATGAACAATGCCCCTGCGCCTAGACTGCGCGTCAACTCAAAACGTGCCGAATAGCCCTTGTCAGCTAGACTTGCTAAATAGCTCAAAGTATCTGCCAAACGTGCATCGGCGTAGTTCAGAGTAACAGCCCAAGGAGCGCTCTGCAGAGTCCAGCCCGTGGACAGAGCGAAATGACTCCACTCGGTTTGCCCCATCATGCCACCCGGCCCCGGATTCTGATAACCATACACCCGCACGCGGTGTTTCTTAAAACCTGGTTCATGGCCACGCTGCCCGTCCTTGTCTTGACTCAGCTTGCGCACCACTTGCTCAAAACTGCCGCCATCTTGCGGATTCCAGCGCATGCCCCATAAGTCTTCACGCGTCACCCCCGCTGCCTTGGCCATGCGCATGTTGACTATCAGCCCGATAGTGTCCCAGTCTTTCGGCAGGCCATATTGCTCGCCCTTGTGCGACCAGTTTTCAAATAGTCCTGGCTCATAAATACCCACATCAAAACGATCGCGACGAAGGTAGAACCCCAGATCCAGCAAAGCCCCGTTTTTCATCAGCTCAGGATACTTGGCCAGATGATTGGTCAACACATCCGGGGCTGTGCCGGCAATCACTCCAGTAGAAATGGCCGTCCAGTAGTCCCCCCAACCCAGCTGCTGAAATTTGATTTGAATATCAGGATGCTGGGCCTGAAAATCTTTGGCGCAATGCTGGTAGGCAGGCAGTTGATTGGCATCCCACAGGGCATATTTCAATTCAACCGCTATGGATGGCAAGGCCGACAAGCACAGCAAACACAGCACCATCCATTTACTCACTCGGCTTCTCCCCAAAGCGTCACGACAAAAACTCATTTGCCCCCCGTGTGCTGCAAGGACTCCACCACCTGTTTGCCCAGCAGCAGCAAGAGCATGATCACCGGCACCACGGCCACACACGTCGCCGCCATCAGCCCTGTCCAATCGGGTTGGCCCTGCGGGGTCTGCGCCTTGAACGTTTGCAAAGCCACTGGCAACACTTGTTGACTGGCCTCGGGTGCCACCAAATAAGGCCAAAAAAACTCGTTCCAAGAGTTAATACCGATCAACAGCGCCGTGGTGGCCAGTGCGGTGCCTGACAAAGGTATGATGATGCGCCAAAAAATAGTGAAGTAACTCGCCCCCTCCAACAGCGCCGCCTCTTCCATCTCGCGAGGCAGGGAAAGAAAAAACTGTCTTAGGAAAAACACTGAAAATCCCTGCATCAAACAAAAAGGAGCCACCATGCCCGCCATGCTGTTGAGCAAGCCCAAATCGCGTATCAGCACAAAATTAGGAATAAATGTCACCACCCCAGGCACCATCATGCTGGCCACAAAGGCGGCAAACAACCACTGCTTACCAGGAAACTGCAAGCGCGCAAAAGCGTAAGCAGACATGGCCGCAGAACTCAGTTGCAAGACCACGATAATGGCAGTGAACATCAAAGAGTTGCCCAGCGCGCGCAAAATATTCAGCTCTGCCCCCGAGCCGCCCAAGGCACGACTCTCTTCGGCGCTTAAGCCCCCAAGCACCCGCTTAAAGTTCATGGTGGTAGGCTGCGTGAGCCACAGATCGGATGCCTGCTCAAACAGGACACTGGGGTGCATTAGCGCAGTTTTAAAGGCAAACCAAAGGGGCAAGAGCGTCACCAACAACACCAAAAGCATGAGCGTCTTGGCCAATACATGATTGCCCAACAAAGGCCAGGGCTTCTGAGAGCTCGCACTCATGCCAAATCACTTTCAGAGGCGCGCATGATTTTCATCTGCAGCAGCGTATACGCAAACATACACAAAGTCAGCACCACCGCCATGGCCGAGGCATAGCCCATTTGATAAAAACTAAAGGCACTCTGCACAATGGCGTGCACGATGACGTTGGTCGAATCCAATGGCCCCCCTTTGGTGGTGACCGCAATGGTGTCAAAAATCTGGAAAGAACCAGTCACACTGGTGACCAGCACAAACACCATCACTGGCCGCAGCAAAGGCAGGGTAATGTGCCGAAACAGTTGCCACTCCCCGGCACCTTCAAGTGAGGCCGCCTGATAAAGCGTCTTGGGAATGTTTTGCAAACCCGCCAAAAACAACAAAGACACCAAGCCTACGTGGCGCCAGATGTTCACCCCGGCCACCGTCGCCAGCGCCTGTGCCTCTGCCCCAAAAAACGCTTGCCGTTCAAAACCAAGCAACGTTATCATCTCATTGACCCAACCTAAAAACGGGTCCAACAGCCACAGCCACATCATTGCCACCAGCACATTGGACAGCAAATAGGGCATCACCACCACGGTTTTTACCCACAAACTGCGGGTCACTCTGTCCATGGCCACCGCCACAAACAAGCCTAGGCCGATTTGCACAGGAATATTGAGCAACACGTAGAGGGCGCTCAGTTTCATCCCATTCCAAAAACGCTCGTCGCTGAGCAAGCGGCTGTAGTTGTCAAAATAGATCAGCTTCGGGGCTTGCAATAGATTCCATTCGTAGAAGCTCATCTGCATGGCCTTGAGCATGGGCCAGGCGTGAAACAGCACAAACCCGAGTAAGGCGGGCAGCAAAAACAGGGCCGCATACCAGCGCTCTGATTTGAGCAGCGCGCCTGCGGACTGTGTGTTTTTAGGGTGCATAGCGCGGCATTCTATGCCAAATAAAAGGAAATAATCAGATTATTTTTTTTGCTGCAACGCAATAGGAATGAAAAACAACATTTGCCAAACAGGACAATTGCAAACGTTTGCAAATAAACAAAGATTTCCGCTATACTCACCCAATCTGCACCCTCTCATTTTGGTTGCAGCCGCGTCGTTAGTCCACAATAACCGCAAGCAATTTTTAGCTGTAATTATTTACGTAGTTCATTGACTTTTCTAGGAGATGTTATGAAGAAATCCAAAGCCTCGCGTAAGCTAAGCGAGAGCCAGGCCGCAGAGGCACTGCGCTTAAAGCCGCTAGCGGCTGTGCTCGCCAGTGCTTCCTTGCTTGCCATCACTGCTCAGCCAGTCTTTGCTCAAAGCAACGACAAGGCAGACCAACTTGAGCGTGTGGTGGTGACTGCGACGACCCAGGCCAAAACCAAAATGCGCAGCTCTGTGTCGGTTACCGACATCGACGGCGAAACCCTGAAAGACTTTAACCCTCAATCCGAGTCGCAAGCCCTCCTGCTCATCCCCGGTATTCGTACCGATGCGCAAAACTTGGCCGGTGGTAACTCCAACATCTCCGTGCGCGGTCTGCCCATCGCCTCCGGCGGTGCCAAGTTCGTACAGTTGCAGGAAGATGGCTTGGCCACCGTGCAGTTCGGTGACATGAACTTCTCCAACAATGACTACTGGATTCGCTACGACATCAACGTCGATCGCATCCAAGCATTGCGCGGCGGTTCAGCCTCCACTTTTGCCTCACACGCTCCTGGTGCAGTGATCAACTACATCAGCAAAACCGGCAAAGAGCAAGGCGGCAGTATCGGTTTGGGCATGGGCCTGAACTACAAAGAGTACAAGCTTGACGGCGAATACGGCGGCAAACTCGGCTCTGACCAGTACTACCACATTGGCGGCTATTTCCGCATGGGCGAAGGCCCACGTGACACCACTGCCAATTCGCTCAAAGGCTATCAGATCAAAGGCAACTTCACACAAGAGTTCAACTCCGGCAAGGGTTACATCCGCGCCTACGTCAAACTTTTAGACGAGCATGCCCCGACCACTGCACAGACCTTTACCGGCTCATCCAGCTTTGATCCCGGCCGTGGCAGCCAATACTCGCAATACAACTCCAGCGTGCCTGGTGTTGACATTGTCACCCGTGCCGCCAAGACCACCAGCCTCACAGACGGTATCTCGGTAAATAGCAAATCCCTGGGTTTTGAATTCCACAACGAATTTAATGGCGGCTTCCTGCTCGACAACAAATTCCGCGTGTCCCAAAACTCTGGCGCTTTCAATGCCCAGTTCTGGAATGTGCGTACCTTTGCTGACTTGATGGGTGACAGCTTTAACGGTGCCAAGCCCACCAAAGGCGTCTATCTGAATGGCCCGATGGCCGGCCAAACAGTGGCAGGGACCACCTTGGTGTCCAATGGTGCCGCCATTGACACACAAACCCCTGACATGGGCAACACCATCAATGATCTGTCTTTCGGTAAAGCCTTCAAATTTGATGGCGGCTCCGCAGAGGTCAAGGGTGGCTTCTACTACTCCAAGCAAAATGTGGTACAGCGTTGGTCCATCAGCGAGCGCGTGGTTGAGGCCAAGCAAAACGGTGCGGTGATT